>QMOL01000185.1 GCA_003648225.1 Chlamydiota bacterium | reverse complement strand
TTGCCTGCGCGTCTTTAGTACCGGAAATTAAATTGGCAGCTCCCGTATTCCCATTTCTTTCAGATTATAAAAGAGTATGGGAAATGGATCTTGCAAAAGACGCTTATCAGGAACTTCAAACTTTCTTCAGGATGTTTGACCCTCGGCATTTGCGTGAGGATGAAATTTTCACTAAATTAGGATATATAGACATACAATTCCTTGTTCCGAGAATAAAAGCAAAAGTTATGATGGGAATTGCTCTTATGGATACAATTTGTCCGCCGTCAACACAATTTGCCGCGTATAACAAAATTAAATCTGAAAAGGCTTTAATGGTGTATCCTGATTTTGGACACGAAAATATTCCGCGCCATACAGATTTTATATTTGAGTTTATGCGGCAGTTGTAAATTCAAATAACTCGGAGGTTATTATGAAAAAGTTTTCCGCTGTTGTTGTCTGTCTGTTCATTACAAGTTTTATTTCTGCAAATGATGAAATATCAATCTCATTTGTCGGGCCCGATAGCATTCACTTGAAATATCATGTTGATTCTCATAGCGATCCGGTTTACCTTGCGGAAACTTATCATAAACTAACGTCTATTATGCAGGTCGATGCAGGTAATGGAATCTACAGATATATTCCGGGAAATAAAGGCGATTATCGTTTTGAACTTGGAACAAACCTTGCCGGATGGGTAACTTTAGCTACTGCTCCGGCTTATAATTTTCAGAAAAATGTGCTATGGGGGCACATGCTTTTTAACGAGACGGTTGATCAGTCAACTCCATTTTTGATTGGCGATGGAGCGGTAACTATTCCAACCGGAATTTCTCTTTCTTTAAAAAAATGTGGTATTGATAATTCAGGCTGGGCAATAAAACAGTTTGTTGTTAGTGGAGCAATTGAAGTAACCAAAGATGTAACTTATACTTATCCTGATCTGGTTGAATATCATATTTACAGTCCGCAAAACTTAGATGGTTGTGTATATGCAAATTATTATTTTCATAATGGGAGTGCCGGGTCAGTTCTTAATAACGGAAGTAATATTTTAATTTGTGCTTATTCTGAACTTGAATTGTCAGATCTTAAAAACCACTGGAAAGGTCTTATTTGCGGGCAAAATGCAGATGTAACAGCTTATGATTCAGAGTTTAATCATATTTTAATAACCGGCTATTGCGCAAAAGTAGAATTGAACAATTCAACTGTGCTCGGTCAATGTTTAGCAACTACTAATTCAGAACTAACAATAAATAATTGTGTTTTAGCTTCTGATATTTTATTGAAAGATTCTGCAAAATTAACATCGCAAGGCGGATATATTCATAATTTGAACATTAACGATCCAAAAGGTGAATGTTCGTTAACCGCAACAACGAATAAAACAGTCGAAATAATCAATATTAGCAAAGGTGACTTTTATAATTGTAATTTTTTGGATGTTACATCGTTGGACAGTTTGATTAATGCGACATCAGAATTATCGTTTTACGGATGTGATTTTATGGGAGGTGATTTTTTTAAAACTCTTAATATCTATAATACCCTATGTACAAAAGATACGCTTTTTGATAGTTGTGATTTCGGATGTGTTGTCAATATTATTGCGCCAAGTTATTCTAAATTTAATAATTGCCGTTTTTATTATGATACGAACATTGGAATAAATAATGCCAATGAGCGATTGCCTATCTTTGAAAATAGCGGTTTTATGTATGCAACAGCATTTCGATTTTCCGGAACAGCTCCTTTGTCGAATATAGTTATGCGAATTCCATCAAATTATTATGGTGATCCTGCCGGACCGCCTTCGTACACTTCACGAGAATATAATTTTTTTGAATCGCGTGGAAGTGCTATTGATAAAGGTGATAAAATGATAATGGATAAGCCGCAGGTCAAAGGCCCTGAACGGGATGAAGAAAACATGCCGATACATTTGTGGACACTTGCCAAAGGTTATGGTCAGGGAATAATTCCGCATAATGATGTTTTATATCCTCAATACGATTTTTCGGTAATACAAGGCAGAGAAACAGCCTTTATAATAGATGTAGGAGTTAATAGGAAAGAACTTTCCGGAGTTGAGTTCCGTGCTTATTACGATGGCTTTTATCCTAACGGCCGGTTTGTATATCCGACGTGTGGTAAATCAGCGACTATTCGTCGTGATTATTCTAATCTTAGCGACACGCGGCAAAAAATAGCGCAAAATACTTTAAATTTTATTTTACCGCCTTTTTATACTAATAATAATAATGTCGGGATATATTACAAACTCCCGGGAACTACAAATTTTACTTGGTTGATATCTAAATCAATTTATTGTAGAAATCAATATAAAAGAAAACTTGAGTTGAACATCGTTCCGGTAAAATTACACGCTTACGGATATCCGGGAGGAACACCTGCACCAGCACCTTTTGCAAAGAAATTTGCTGAGACCATGAGTGCTAAGGTTGCGATGCCGTTAAAAAATATCAATATCAGATATATGCGGAAACCATTCAATTATTATGGTGCACTCGCATCGTTATCGCTAACTTATTTACTTAACGATATTGCTTTGGAAATCAGTTCCGGGCGAGCATTTATAAAATGTTGTGATTTAATTTCAGGAAAAAAAATATTGTCGGACTATACGATTATTCAATTCGCTGATAATGTTCTTTTGAATAGCGGAGTTGACGGCGCAAGTGTTCGCCTTAACCGGAAAATTCTCTTTACGGACGGTAACCCTGATGCCTTATTGCATGAGTTCGGACACGCTATCGGTTTGTGGACTTCTAAAGAACAGTATGATAAGTATCCTAAATTTGGATTGAAAGATATTGGTTTTACAGCTTTTGTACCTGAACATATCCAATTGCCGGGATTTATAGGTGGTAAAGTTAATGGGCAAAGACGCATTCGACATTTTCCGTCTTCTAATGTGTATTGGTATACAAATGAAAATTACTTTGATGTGATGGGGGCAAAACCCAAAAACAGCATGGGCGACTTTTGGCCTATTTTAGATACTTCTGTAAAATTTTGCAATGGATTTATAAATGTTTTAAATTCCTCTATTGCAAAAACAAAGATTAATGCACCGCCCGAACCGAATTACAGACGGATTTATGTTACAGGGAAAACTGCCCGCACGGGTTCAGGCAGTTACATATATAATTATCTTTTGCCTTGGTCATTCGATATTATGGATATTACCGATTATTCTACTCAAATTGAAGAAGGACCTACTTTCTCGTCTTTCAGTGATTTTCAATATCTGTTTGAAGCTTTTGATTATACGGGCAGGTGTGTTTATTCGGAAACTTTCTATTCCGGAAGCGAGAACGCTGTGCTGGGGGATTACTATTCCGAATGGGTGAAGGGTAATTGGTATCGTACTTTTGATATTCCTGATTCAGCAGTAAGATATATAATTACTGATAAACAAGGAAATCATCCCATATCACCAACTTACAATCAACCAATATGGGAAAGTGCTGCCGGCGGGGAAATTCATTCAGATATTATTTCTCCAACTGAAGGTGAAAAGATTAATGCTGATTTTTCATTTGAATGGAGCAGTAATCCCGCAGTTAAAGAAAATTACGGTGCGCCTGTTCAGCCATTAAGGTATTCAGTATGGGCCAGTTTTGATTCCGGACAAACTTGGGAACCGCAATCTTATATTATAACCGACAATAAAGTTGATCTTGACTATGACTCAATTTCCGCAGGTACCAACGTGATATTGAAAGTTATCAGCTCTGACGGCTTTTCTTCTCACGGTGAAACTTTTTCCGATTTTTCTATTGCTAAACATAAGCCATCAGTTAAAATAAATTCACCAATTCAGGGTGATAGAGGAACCACTTCGACTGTTTGGAATCTATCCGCAAATGTTTTTCACCCCGATGGTGATACTAACACTTCAATCAGTTGGTACTCTTCTATTGATGGAAATATCGGAAATACAATCCAAACTTCTTCTTTTCTTTCTGTAGGAACTCATGATATTATTTGTAACGCTATTAATTCAGCCGGGAAAGCGTCCGCGGAAACTGTTAATGTTCACGTTTCGACCGCTGTAGATTACAAACTTGTATCTAATAACCTTTATCTGTGTAGCGGGAATATCGGACCTTATGCCGGTCAATGTACAACTGTTATAACTAATTTACCTCTTACTGTTGTCTTTAATTCACGTGCGCAGGGAGGGGCATCATACATCAGAGCGAGAATTTCAATGACATCTCCGGATAATTCCACGATAGTTTTAGCTACTCCCGAATGGACAAATATAACTGATCAAATGACGCTGTATCACGCTGTTACTTTAACTCCAATTCAATACGGTTCTTACTCTTTTACCGCCGAACTGATTTCTATGATTCCTGAAGATAGTTCACCCGGTGATACCTCTTGTTCTATTGCTTGCTCAACTATTTTCCCTCCTAAGATTGGTGGAGTCAAAGCAGGAATAATTGATTTTAGTTATCAAGATGATGATTCTATTCCAACCGGGCTTGTTGCGAAAGTTTTTAATTACGGCGGACAAAATCTGCATATCGGGTCAATATTTATTGACGGACTAAATGCTTCTGCTTTCTCCATTGAAAATGATTTCTTAAGCTTTGCTGTTTTAAAACCGGGAGAAACAGGAACTGTAAGAATTGTTTTTGACCCGGGGTTCACAGGGAGAAACCGGGCTTTTCTGGCGTTGCCTTGCAATGATCCGAGTAAAAGTGCTTTTGCTTTGAGTTTAAGAGGTGATTATCTTTTACCGGAGCCTTATGGATTAATTTTTGCTTTTTCTTTTTTACTACTTATTTTTAAATTCAAAAAAATTAATTTTTGAATTTAATTTTACCTCATTTATAAAATGACCACTGATAATTATTTAGGCGAATTGTTTGATTTCTCGGAATCAAAACCGAAAATGAAAAGAAAATCCACACGGAAGAAGAATGTTCTTGCGGATGCGTTTGCGTCTCAAAATGCTTTTTCTTCTTTGGAAAAATCTGAAAGTCAATCTCAGGAGTGCAGAAAACCAATGTCGGTTTCCGCGCTCACACGTCAAATCCGTCGACAAATAGAAAGTAATTTTACAAATGTCTGGGTTGAAGGTGAAATAAGCACTTTTAAAGACCATAACTCAGGTCATTATTATTTTACACTTAAAGATAAAAATAGTCAGATCCCGGCTGTTATGTTTCGCGGCGCAAACAGTCGTTTGAAATTTAAGCCGGAAAACGGGATGATGGTTGTAATTACCGGCAATGTGAAAATTTACGAGCCGCAGGGGAAATATCAAATCGTTTGTGAAAAAATGTCGCCGAGCGGAATCGGTGCGATGCAAATTGCTTTTGAACAGCTGAAAAAGAAATTATCGCTTGAAGGCCTTTTTGATAAATCAAGAAAAAAAGAACTGCCGGCTTTTCCAAAAATTATCGGCGTGGTTACTTCAGACAGCGGAGCCGCATTTCATGATATTAAAAATGTACTTTTCAGAAGATTCCCGAATTGCAGATTAGTCTTAAATCCCGCGCCTGTTCAGGGGCTCGGTGCAGCTGGAAAAATCGCCCGCGCGATTGATGAATGTAATGAAGCTAAGAAATGCGGTGCGGTGGATTTTGATGTTCTTATCATCGGCAGAGGCGGTGGAAGTATGGAAGATCTTTGGTGCTTTAATGAAGAAATTGTTGCAAGAGCGATTGCACGGTCGGAACTTCCGATAATTTCAGCTGTGGGACATGAAATTGATTGGACAATCGCTGACTTTGCAGCCGATAAAAGAGCGCCAACACCAAGTGCCGCCGCAGAAATTGTTGTTACGCCCCGGGAAGAATGGCTTTCACAAATTATTGATTTGCAGCGTCGGTTGACGGCAAATCTTGATTATATTCTTGATGATTATCGAAACCGTGTTGTACGTGCCAAAACGAGTTATGTTTTTCGCGAACCGCGACGGCTAATTGATATGTATCGTCAACGAGTTGATGAATTTTCAAATACATTAAGTTATTCATTTAAGGAACAGGTATCCGGATTTCGTTTGCGCTTTTCTTCGTCATTAAATATTCTTTATTCAGCGGAAAAAATATTTGCTGTGCAGCTTAAGCAAAGAAGAAAAAATATCGAAATGCAATGTCGCGCGCTTGAAAATACTAAAAATTCTTCTATCGCAAATTCAAAAAATAAACTCATGCATCTGCTAAGACAACTC
>QMOL01000184.1 GCA_003648225.1 Chlamydiota bacterium | reverse complement strand
TCAGATTAAAAAACGCGAGAAAGAACGACAATTGCGCAAGCGGGAATAAAATATCCCTGATTATCATCGTTACGAGCTCACCGGGCATAAAAGTTAAGATTTTGACAATAATCAAAGCGACAATAGTAATAACTACGTTTGACATCGGGCCCGCAAGACTGACAAGAACGTCATCGCGGATATAATTTCTGTAATTATTAGGATTTACCGGCACTGGTTTTCCCCAACCGATTATCGCGAACGGCAAGCCGAGTCCCAACATTGGTCCGAATATACCGAAAAGCGGGATTATAACAGTGCCTATCATACTAATATGAGCGATAGGATTCCAAGTCATTCGACCGAGAAGTTTTGCCGTCGGATCACCACATTTATTAGCCGTCCACGCATGAGCCCATTCATGTACAGAAATAATAAAAAGAAGGATAATGTATAAAACTACAGATGTAAATAATTGAGGAGATTCCATAAAAGAGAGAGCCCGTTTAATTAAATATTATCGCTCGGACATATTCGGCATTAATAAGGAAAGAACCGCCAAAATCATTTTCGCCTTTGTATTCGGAATGAGCAAATTCGGCGTAAATTAAAACACGTCTTCCGTCTTTCAAACTTATGACAGCATTGTATTTTTTTTTCTCATCAACAAAGTCAATACGTTTGATTTTCGACCATGGTATTGTTACAGTAGATTTTCCTCTTTTACCACAAATTACGAATTTGGTTTTTGTGGTAGATTTGTCAATATAATCACTTTTATATTGAACATTGTTAACATAAGTAGTGACATTCATATTATCGATAAAAGCTGCATTGAAGTTTTGAGACGCTGTTTTTCCAGCATAAGCAGCAGCAGAAAACACGCAAAAAAGAAATAAGAAGATTAATTTATTCATAACTTAATTATACTATTTAAACATTATTTTTGCAAGCGGCAGTTTATTCAAATATTCAGTAGCCGGAATGCGTCTTTTTGCGGCATTAAAATCTTTATACTCGTTTATTTATCATTGTTTCCGCCATTTCATTTCAATATTATACCGTTTGATTTTTAAGCCTTCTTTTGCTATTATATTAAATTAAATTACAACTTAAAAACATTTAATAATTGGAGTTTTGAATGCTCAACAGATTTATTTCCGTTGTAACTGCAACGGCCTTGTTTTTTTCGTCATTTTCAGGCATCGCGTATGCTCAGGCATCGTCAAATATTGTGTCTGACGTGATGATTGTCGGAAATGATCTGATAGATGCGAGTGTAATTTTAAACAAAATTCAAACAAAGCCGGGTCAGTATTATAATAATGAACTTGCTCAGAAAGATACTGAGAAATTAATGAAAACAGGAGATTTTGATTCCGTTGAAGTTGATAAGATGCTTGATAACGGCAAACTCATAGTAACATTTCGTATTCACGAGCATCCAACAATATCATCAATAGACATTCAGGGATGTAAAGTAATTAAAATCAAGAAAATTCAGGAAACAATACATTCAAAAGTTGCTAAACCGCTAAACAGCGCTACACTCAAGAATGATTTAGAAAGAATTCGAGCGTTATATGATGATAAAGGTTACGCGAACGCGAAAATTGAATACACTATAAAAGAATCTACAAAAGAAAATGAAGCCGCGGTGACTTTTATTATCAACGAAGGCTCTCAGTCTTATATTCGCGAAATTGTGCTTTCCGGGAACACGCATATCAGTAATTTTAAGATTGAGTGGGCTATGGAAACCAAACCACGATTTATTATTTTATTCCGTAAAGGCATTTATGATGAATATACACTTAAGGATGATATGTGGAAGATTGAGGAAATGTATCAGAAAATAGGTTACGTTCAGGCAAAAGCCTCTTATGAAGTTAAACCCACTAAAGATAATGACGGCCTTGCTGTTTATGTAAATATTGATGAAGGGCCGCCATATACTGTTGGCAAAATTACTATTAGGCAGCGTAAACTTCACGGCTATTATGCTACAAATCTTTTTTATGAAGTGGGAATTTATCAGGGCGGTATTTATTCTCCTCAAGCTGCTGAAAAAGACGCGGAAAATATGAGAAATTATTATCGCTCTCTCGGTTATGCGGATGCTATGACGTCAATTAAAGCCATTCAGTCGGATGAATCGACATCATCGAATGTTATAATTGATGTTTATTATGAAATTGTGGAAAAAAGTTTATTTGATTTTGGAAATATATTCATAGCAGGTAATAAACGCACAAAAGACATAGTGCTAAGACGCGAACTGAATATGACACCCGGGGACAGATTTAATTATTATCGCATGGAAACAAGTAAACAGCGGCTTATGAATCTTAACTATTTCAGTAAAGTTAGTATTCGAGACAAAACCAGCGAAACAAATCCCAGGCAAAAAGATGTCTATGTTAACGTTGAAGAGAAAGACGCGGGCAAATTCGGAAGAATCGGTTTCGGTGCCGGATACTCTTCCGTAGATCAATTTGTTGGTTTCGTTCAAATATCACAACCGAATTTTGATATTATGAACTGGAAAAACTGGTTTGTAGGCGGCGGACAGAAAGTAAGATTACGCGCTGATATTGGAAATAAGCGTCAGGATGTTATTTTTAGTTTTACCGAGCCGTATTTTTTATATGAAAAACTACATGGTCATAAAGTGTCTCTCGGATTTGACGTTTTTGCCCGAAACAGCAATTATCTCGCCCCCGATTATAAAACACTCAGAATTGGCGGCGATATTAGAGCGGGAACACCTATAAGTTTTCGTTGGGTGCCAAAACTCGGTAAATATATAGGAACAATCCGTGCCGATCTCACACTCATTGGGGAATTCATTAATGTTGACGTGGATGATTCAATTGATTTAGACAATTTTGTGCTGAATGATCAGGCAAGTATGAATACTTATGTTCATCGTAAAGTAAACCCGCGAACAGGACGAGTTCATAAAATAAAATATTCCGAATATGGTTATGGCGCGTTTACCACAAAAGATAAATATCTTGAGGATGAGGAAGGTACATATATACAGTTCGCTCCAATATTTACTTTTACAAGGGATACTCGCGACAGCCTTACTTTAACAACACGCGGCGGAATAACAAAATGGACAAGCAAGCTTGGTTTTGGAACTAAAATTTACGCGTTAACCGAACTCAGTCATTCTCACTACTTTAAATTATTTGAAACATTTAAGCACAAGCCGCAAATGCCGTTCAGCGGACCTCATGTTCTGAATTTACGCGGCTCCATCGGAATTGCCACAGACAATACTCCAATGTTTGATAGATTCTTTATGGGCGGACCAAGCGAAATGCGCGGCTTCGGTTACAGAATGGTCGGGCCGAGAGATTATTCAGGTGATAATCCTCTTGGAGGAACCACAAAATTATTCGGTTCCGCTGAATATACGTTCCCGATTTATGCTTTCTCGGAACGCTACAGCATTCGTGGTGCAATGTTTGTTGATATAGGTAATGTATGGTGGAAAAAACGGTCGTATGATGTGGCGCGCAGGGGAGCGGACGGCTCGTGGCACAGTTATAGTGAGACGCGTGACAACGCCGGTGAAATTAATATGTCTATTGGCGCTGGAATAAGAGTTAATCTTCCTATTGGTCCGATTAAAATTGATTATGGTTATCCAATTATTAAAGACTCTGAAGCCAAAGATTGGGAGTTCATGGACGGATTTTCATTTAATGTAGGAGCGTCCTTCTAATTATGAAAACATTCTTTAAAATTTTATTTCTTATTTCGATTTTACTCATAATCGCAGGCTGTAATACATTAACGGTTTACGAAAATCCTTATCTTGGCATACAATATGAAAGTAATCATATTAAAATGGCTGTGGAGTCTAATTATAAATCTATAGCGATTTTACCATTCTTCAATTCCGAGAAATATATTCATGGCTCCAAATTCGCGCGACGATCGTTTTACGGTAATCTTGCTTCTACAAAACATTATGATTTAATACCGATTAGAGAAATTGACAACACGTTAAAAAGATTACCGAAAAAAATTCTCTATCCTAAATATTATAAAAAACTTGCCGACCATATTCACGCCGACCTTTTTTGTTATGGCTGGGTTGAAGAACAAAAACATTCTTACAGAGTTGTTTACGCATCAACATCCGTTCGCGTGAAAATCGAACTTCTTGATACTAAAACAGGTGAAATAGTGTGGAAAGCAGAGGATGAACGGTCAAGATCAATTGGCGGGATCGACCCCTTCGCTTTATACAAAACACACGTGGAAGATTATTTTTGGTCAAGAAATATTCTTAACCGGTATGATGAACTGTTTAGAGATATGATGCTTGTGCTTCCTGATTGTTCTGTTAATAGGACACTAAAAGATCGTATAATAGAAAAACTGAAACAATAATTTTTATGAATTATTAGGAACGTAAAAATGGAAAAAACTTTTACTTATATATTTATTACTTTATTCTTGTCCTTTTTTATTGCCATTACTGCTTCAGCTAAAAAATGGAACAAATACAAAATGTCAGGCCAATACACTTTTAACGCAGGCAGCCTGTTTAACGGAACAGCCGTCCTTGCAAAAGACAGGTCTACTTCTAAACTTCCGAATGCACCTAATGCTCACTCGGTAGTAGGCAGATGGAAATTAAAAAAACATAAACAATTTGTAACTATTGATTGGCCGGATATGGCACATTTCGAGGGCTATGTGGTTGATCTTGACACTATTACAGGTCGGTATACAGATGTTGACTTTTATTCCGCCGTATGCACTTTAAAAAGAATCACAAATGTTATTAATCTCGCTCATGTTCATATTGTCCGAACACGGAATAAGCGAGTTAAAGGTAGTGTGTTTTATAATTATGGGACAAAAAAATTTCACAAGAGACATTATAAAATCGTTGTTTATTCCCGATTCTCAAATAGTGTCGCTAATATTGTAAAAACAGTTGATCGAAAAAGAAAAAGTCGATTGTCCAAATTCGGCTTCTTTAAAAGAGAAATTAATAAAGGCTTCGATTTCGTCGAATGTTACGTAATCTCAAAAGATTTCGATCCGCCAGTGGAATCAACTAACTTTCCGGCATTGCCGATTGACGGAACAAATGTTTTCGCTTATGATTGGCAGGTGCCAAACTTTAAATGGTTTGACTGGTCGGTAACTAATTACTATTAAATTTAGAAGTTACACGTAGAATAGTTGTATCAGCAGAACGTGTAGTAGAGATGCTCCGGACTCCCCATATCCGGAGCATTCTCTTTTAAAACCGAAAGAACAAAAGGAGATTTTCCATATATATGCCCTTACAGAGCGGAATTTCGTGGAGGGACGTTGTTTTCAACGTCCTGACCTGCACCCGAATGTTTCGAACATTTAGGTTGCCGAGGCCGGAACGTCCTTTTTCAGGCTTACTGTAATTAATTTTTTGAAATACGTTGATTCCGCTTCAATGTTCCGATAAAAAGCCCTCCGGTAACTATACACCACCCTATTAAAAACCAATCGCCAAATTTTGTGTACAAAGTGTTTTTGCGATTGTAAACGGGAATCCTTGCACACATTATTCCGCTGACGTCAACACTCTTTCCGTTTTCTTTCAGTAATGCTTTGATTTTTCCAAACCGGTTAATGTAAGTTGTAATACCCGAGTTCGTGCTTCTAATCAACGGGCGCCGTGTTTCAATTGCTCTGAACGCGGCAAGCGCGGCATGTTGATATGGTTCCGGACTGTTATGGAACCAGCCGTCATTTGTTAAATTAACAAGAATATCAGCGCCCGCGCGCGACATTTCCCGCGCAACGTATCCAAAAACATCTTCGAAACAAATCAAAGGCCCGAATTCAAATGTGTTTGTTTTTATCGTTAATGCTAATGTGCGAGCTCCGCTGCCGCAGGAAAAACTTCCGTCAATTGGAGTTACTAACTTTAAAAACGGAAATATATTTTCATATGGAACATATTCTCCAAACATTACTAAATGCATCTTATCATATAGACTTACAATATTACCGCCGGGTTCAATTAGTCCCGCGCTATTATAATAATTTAAATAGTAGTCGGGAGAAATATCACGACGGCATAATCCTGTTAATAGTGGCGTGTTAACGTATTTTACAAGATTTGTTACAGCTTTGTAAGTCATCCTCTTATCAAAAAAATATCCCGGTAACGCGGTTTCAGGCCAGATAATTAAATCAGGACTCTTTTTCGACGCTTTGATCGATAGTTCAACATATTTTCTTAATATGTCAACATTTTTGGTGGAATCGTGTTTTATTAATG
>QMOL01000183.1 GCA_003648225.1 Chlamydiota bacterium | reverse complement strand
CGTTACATCATAAATATCACCGACATATTTATTTTCATTTGAAACAACATTTTTAGTTATTGAAGCAAGAGAATCATAATGAGGTAATCTGACATCCGCAACGGGAAACGCTGATTTAAGTTTCAAATTAAACGCAAATGTTTCTGTTACCTCATCGTCAACCGACCAAAAAGCAATTTGTTCTTCATCAACGCCGCCTTCGGCAAGCGGATACAAATATCTTCCCACGCCGAGATCAATTTCTAAAGGTTGATAATAAACGATTCGTACGCGGGTTTCTTTACCTGCTCTAACGGGCGAAACGCTGATTTCGAAAGTTTTGAAGTCTTTTTTTTCAGCGAGTGCGGTATCTTTACCTTTATTTTTTTGTTCATTATGTATTTTTTTTGCTTTTTCCTTTTCAAGGACTTCACCAATAACTTCTTTACCGTTAATCCAATAACTCACTTCCGACAAACTTGCTTTTTTAGGAATTGGGAAAGAATAAACGGCATCTAAATCAACTGTTCCGGTGTTTTGGAATATCTGATCGACCTCAGTTTTTGCGAATCCGTTATTAATAGTAACATTAACTTTATGAGATTTGATTTTAACGCTGTTTTCACCACCGTTAATTGGTTTGAGCAGTCCTGCTGCCTGAGTAATGGCAGTAAGATTAAATAATAAGATAGTTGTGGCAATAATTACTGCCGTTTTCGATTTTTGGTTTTGCTTTTTTGTTTTCATCTTTTGTCTCCGGGTTCTTTTGTTATTTAGTTTAGTTTTTACTTTTTTACGCCAGGGCTTTTACTGGATTTTTGTTCCGCCTGCGTTGAAGCAAAGATCGCGAAATAAATAGTCAGGAATAATATTATTGTAAAAGCTTTCATTTTTTTTGTTTGTTAAGTTGGTTTGTTATTTGCACGTGATATGCCAGAATATAAACAACCTGTTTTAAGTATGATAAGAAAATAATATTTTTAACTATTGACATTTTTTGTATATTTGATGTACAATATATGTATGATTTATCAAATTTATTTAAATATTAAAATTAACTTACAAAAATTATGAATACCTCTTTCTTCAAAAAAATCCAGTTAATCGTTTTTATTGCCTTTCTGTCCGGCTTAGTTAATGCCAAAACTGAAATTTATAATATTGTTCATGCGAACAATCCGAAAATTCAATATACGGGACGAATAGATTTTTCAAAGCCTCTGTCACCGAAAATAACATGGCCCGGAACTTATATTAAAGCAAATTTTACCGGCTCGTTTCTCGCGTTAACTCTTGATGATCAAAAAGGGCAGAATTATTTTAATGTTATTGTAGATAATAATATTGATAATCCTGTCATCTTAAATTGTGAAAAAGGCGAAAAAATATATTTTATTACTAATGGATTAAACGACAGCACACATTCTTTGTGGCTTTTTAAAAGAACAGAAGGTGAAGAAGGTTATACTCTTTTTAAAAATTTGATCTTAAACCAAAACGGGAATTTGATTGAACCACCGGCCAGACCGCCGTTGAAAATTGAATTGATTGGCGATTCAATAACTTGTGGCATGAGCAATGAGGCATATGGTAAAAAGCCTGGCGAAGGCGCTGCTGTAAAAAATAATTTTCTTACTTATGGAGCAATCACGGCAAGGGATCTTAATGCTGATTTCACCTGCATCGCTAAAAGCGGGATAGGAATAATGATAAGCTGGTTTAATTTCACAATGCCGGATTATTTTAATCAGTTGGATGCAACAGGGACAAACGGTCAAAAATGGGATTTTAAAAAATGGCAGCCCGATGTTGTCGTCATTAACCTTTTCCAAAATGACAGTTGGCTTGTTAATAGACTCAAACCGGTGCCAACTGATGAGCAACGCGTACAGGCGTATTATAATTTTTTAAAAACCGTTCGTGGGAAATATCCTAAAGCATTTATTATTTGCACACTTGGCAGTATGGATGCCACAAAACCGGGCAGCAAATGGCCCGGGTATATTAGTAAAGCTGTATCGGAATTCAGAGAGAAAAATAGTGATAATAAAATAGACACTCTGTTTTTTGATTACACCGGTTTCAATCCGCATCCACTGGTAAAAGACCACAAACGCAACGCGAAAAAGTTAACAAAATTTATTAGAGAAAAAGTTTTAAGTATTAAGTAATTAAGATTTAGGAAATAGTTAGTTTAGTAGTTAGTAGATGGTAGTTAATAAATAGATTAAGGTTTAAGCCCTTTATTTAATGATTTTATTAGTCTTTAATTTGTGAATTCGTGGCTATATTAAAAATAATGTAATTTTTTCGTGTGTTTCGTGATTAATATGAAAATCCCCCAGCCCCCTTTATAAAAGGGGGAATATTTGTGGTTAAAAATAATAAAAAACGATTTTGTGGTATGAAAAATAATAAATTAATAAAATCAATTGCTAAAGCGGCATATATAAATCCTTTTTCGGAGGAGCGGATAGATATTGATAAAGAGATTTCCGGAGACGATAAAAATCACACTCACGACTATCTTATAAAGAAAGTTGTTGAAATAACGAAACAAACGATCCCGAAATTGAAAAAGATAAATAATTACGCTGAAGAAGAGAAGCAGGATGTTGTTTATTTATATTTATTTGATATTTATCATAAATACAGGGAAGAATTTGATACCTTGATAGTTAAGCAGATATCTGCCGGCGATGATTCCTTAAAAGTTTTCTTCGCTCAATCCGTAATTTCAGATTTAATAAATTACGGTTTTTCAGAAGTAGAAGCGGTGAGATATTTTTCAATTTTTTATCAAATGCGCCGCGCGTTTTATTTTATTTTTAATACATTGTCCGGAGTAAGTGACTGCATGAGAAAATTTCATTGCAGTTTATGGGATAATATTTTCACGCATGATATTCGCTGGTATGAAAAAATCCTCTGTGCCAAAATGGAAGACTTTTCCACTCTGCTTCTCGGCGAAACCGGCACCGGAAAAGGCACTGCCGCCGCGGCTATCGGTCGGTCAGGTTTTATACCTTTTAACACGCGAACCGGGAAATTTGAAGAAAGTTTTGCAAAAACTTTTATCGAAATAAATTTATCTCAATTCCCGGAAACATTAATTGAATCTGAATTGTTCGGACATAAGCGAGGAGCATTCACCGGCGCAATAGAAGCCCATAACGGCTTGTTCTCACTCTCAAGCACTTATGGATCGGTTTTTCTTGATGAGATTGGAGATGTATCAATTCCTATTCAGATAAAATTGCTTCGCGTTTTACAAGACAGAACATTTTCACCGGTTGGCAGTCATAAAAAACTACGATTTGACGGACGAGTAATTGCCGCAACGAACAAACCGATTAATAAATTACGCCGGGAAGAAATTTTCCGCGATGATTTTTTCTATAGACTGTGCAGCGATATTATAACTGTTCCTTCTTTGCGGCAACGCATTTCCGAAAATTCATCTGAGCTTCCTTTGCTCTTGAAAAAAACTATAAACAAAATTACCGGTGAAAATTCAATGGAAATTTATGATATGATTTATGAAACTGTCATTAACAGCCTTGGAAAAAATTATCCCTGGCCGGGAAATGTACGTGAACTTGAGCAGTGCGTTCGCAGAATACTGCTTACAAATCAATATAAAGGAGATAAAAAAACAGTAAGTAAAAATTTACAAAATAAAATTGCCACTGATATTACCGCGGAGAATTATGACGCTCAAAATTTAATCGCGGATTATTGTAAATTACTTTATCAACGTTATGGAACTTATCAGGATGTCGCTCAAATAACAAAACTTGACAGACGAACGGTAAAGAAATATATGATGATGGATTGATGGAGTGGTGGGATCTTTGTGGTAAAACGATGAATTTGTGAAATAAATAAGATATTTGCCCACGGGGAACACGGAAATAAAATAAATATATTTAAATAAAATCCAATAGAGTTCTATTTTATTATAATAGTAAGGAGAATTAAAATGAAACAAAAAACAAAGATATTGATTATTATTTTTCTTTTTTCACTTAACATTTTTGCCGCAACGGAAACAGTTGATTGGTGGAAAGTGCAAAAAGATGTCAGTGAAAAACTTTCAAATGAAAAAATATCTGTTATCAATCTGGCAACAAATATTTGTAAAATCAAACCCGCAAATGCTCAGGAAGCAATGTTCAATTTATGTGTGTTTATGCGGGCGGGAATGACCAAAGAAGCGATAGAAATGTTACGGTTTATAAAAAATTCAAATGCTAACATTAGTGAATATCAAATAGAGTCAATTTATCATGCCGCGTGTGATGATTTTAAGAATTATGATGTTGCAAAAGCGGATGTAGAAATTTTTGCTAATAATATAACGGAACTTACGCTTGAAGATCGTTTGCTCAAACATTTATTACATAGTGGACATTCATTTGAAGAAATCGATAAATGGCTTTCCGGCATGCCGGAAGGTAAAAATGATTATTGGATAAAGCAACGGGCATATTTCAATATTTATCATGGCAACAAAGAAAAATTCATAAAAAAGATTACCGAAAATGCTCATGAAAATTCACAGAATATTAAAAAAGTCCTTTTGTATTTAGAAATAATGAATTGTGCCGCCAATACAGGGATGACAAATTATAACTTTATGTGGATGACAAACTCCATAAAGCCAAAATCAGCCGTGCTGGCAGAAAAAGTAGCATCGCGGCTTAAAAGAGCGAGAGATTATAATACAGCAATAAAGTTTTATCAGACTGCTCTCACAATTCCTTTAACCAACGATGAAATAAAAAAACTATGTGATTCTTGTCAAGTTCTTGTTCCTGGTAAACGCATTAAGATACATTTTATTGTTGGCATAAAGGAAGATATGGCTAAATGTTATTTAAAACTTGGAAGAAGTGATAAAGCACAAAAAGAAATGGTAGAGGCAGCAGATATTCGACAAAAGCATCATCTTGGGCTTAATCCTTTTTTAGCCGGAAAAGTACAAGGAATAAGCGGCAAACATATCATAGAAAACAGAATAAAGAAAGAAGAAAAATTATCAAAAAACAACCCCGAATATTGGGAAAAACGAGCATTATATTATAAAGGCAGAAATGAACCGGAAAATGAAGAAGAAGCTTTGATAAAAGGATTGGCATTGACACGTCCAGCCCCTATGCCAAACCGTCCTTCAAAGCGTTATATTAGTTGGAGGAGCAGAATGCTTAGAAGCTACGCGTTTTTTCTTAAACGGCAAAATCGTTCGGAAGAAGCAGTAAATTTTTTACGAAAAGAAATAGAACAATCACCGTCAAATTCCGAATCATCAAAACGCGCGGCTTCGCTTATTGCCTATGATTTTTATAAGAGCATCAATCCTGCCGATCCGGTTCTTTGGAAATGGCTTTCCGAACAACCTAAATGGACATATCCTGAAGAACGTTTACTAATGGAAATGTTAGCAAGAGCAAACAAAGAAAAACTTAACGAATATTTTTCGCGCGCCGAAAAACTCGTAAATGGAAAAGATGTTAGCCGTGCTTATACACTTGGCTGGATTATGAACCGTTTGAAGTTTCCCGTTCGTTCGATTCCATTTCTTGATTATGGATATAAAAACGCCGATAATGATGCATTTAAAAACAAAGCAGCTTTTACTTTATTAGAATCATATCTTGATTCCGGGAATTGGAAAATGGCAGAAAATATTTTACCTGCAGCTTTCAAAATGTTAACATCAAGGGAAAAGCCGAGATGGCATTCTAAAATTGCAGTTGTAGCGGCAAAAAGAGGCGATAAAAAAGACGCTATGCGTATATGGAGAGATATTGCGAATCTTTATCCTTATCAAATTGATTCGGTTAAAGAGCTTTCGACTTTAGGTTTAAAAGAAGATTTAATAAAATTTTATAAGGAAATGCGGAAAAATGTTCCGTCATCGAATATTCCTGAACGGGCATTAAAAATTTTAGAATAATTTTATTTGATAACCAATTTCAACTAAGCCGGAGTCAATATTCAGAAATCCTGACTTGGTAAAATGAGGAATTGTGTTGTAAGTTCGATGAATAAAGGCATATAGCTTATAATTAAGTTTTTTACTATGGAAATCGACATGAAACCTGTAAGGTTTTTTTCAACGTAGCCCCGGACAGCGTCCGGGGTAAAAGTTAAAAGATATATGTTCTCTGAAAGAGAACTTCAGAACTTGGAATTTATTAATAAATATTGAGGTTCCCCTATAGGGAACGTTTACGTTGTTTTATAATCCCCAGGGCGATTGCCCTGGGCTACGATGAATTTGCCTTACAGGCAATTATTCAATT
>QMOL01000182.1 GCA_003648225.1 Chlamydiota bacterium | reverse complement strand
CAATACTGCGTTTAAATCCATCTTTCTTTTTAAAATCTTTTTCAAGAAAAAAATCTGTTCCATTTCCTATTTCAAATATCTTTTTCGATGATTTGTGAGGGCTGACGGTTAAAGTGGTTGTAAAGCAATCGAAATCATTTTCTTTGGCAAAAATTGCCGTACGATTAAGATTGAACTCAAAACATTTTTCGCACCGTTTTCCTTTTTCAGGTTCATTCTCAAAACCTTTAATCCAATCAAGCCATTCCTGATGATCATAAGAATCGATAAATAATTTTACATTAAATTCCTCCGCGGTTTTTTTCACAAAACTAAGTCGTTTGTCATATTCTTCCCGCGGGTAAATATTCGAATTGCTGTAAAAAAGAGTTACTTCATATTCTTGTATCAAATCTTCAATCGGATGAACAGCGCATGGCCCACAGCAAACATGTAGTAAAACTTTTATTTTGGATTTATTTGCTTTATTTAGCTCGCTCATAAGTTTGAATTTTTAATTAATCTAATTCCTAATTGCTCTAAGGAAATCCCAATGTCTAATGTTCAAATCCCAATTTCGGTTTTTCTTAGTTTAATTATTGGTCATTGTTTAGGTTCAATGAAATGATGTGCATATTTCGTGCGTTCATTAGATCAATTAGAAATTAGGTCAATTAGATCCAATGAAATAACAATGTATTCTCATTGTTCATTCATCCTCCTCTTATTCATTCAGAAAACCCGTTAGCGGACTCGAAGCGGAAGCGGTTGCTTTCACTTCACCGAGACCTGATTCGTAGGCAATCCGTCCCGCTTTAACTGCGAGTTTAAATGCGGTTGCCATTTTTACCGGATCGTCCGCGACAGCGATGGCTGTATTTACAAGAACGGCATCGGCACCCATTTCCATAGCTTCCGCGGCGTGAGACGGCGCGCCGAGTCCCGCATCAACGACGACCGGAACATTCGCATTTTCAATTATTATGCGAATAGAATCTTTAGTGCGAATTCCGCGGTTTGAACCTATAGGTGCACCGAGAGGCATAACTGTTGCCGTTCCGGCTTCTTCCAAGTATTTTGCGAGAACAGGGTCGGCATTGATATACGGTAAAACTATAAATCCTTCTTTAACAAGAATTTCAGCAGCTTTTAATGTCTCAATCGGGTCGGGTAAAAGATAACGCGGATCAGGCGTTACTTCAAGTTTAATCCATTCACCGCAGCCCGCCGCGCGGGCAAGTCGGGCAAGCCGCACAGCTTCATCGGCATTCCTTGCACCGGAAGTATTTGGCAGAAGAATATATTTTGCCCGATCGATTGCGCCGAGCATATCATCCTGTTCATTTTCAAGGTCAACGCGGCGAAGCGCGACAGTAACCATAGAAGTTTCTGTGGCATCGATAGCCGCTTTCATCACTTCTGTGGAAGAGAATTTACCTGTACCGACGAGCAGTCGGGATTTAAGTTTTGTGTTTGCTATGATTAGCGACATATTTTTTATTTAAGTTTATGGGAGTTATGGGAGATATGGGAGTAATGTGATCAGCCGCCGCCGACAAATCGTATTAATTCAACTATATTTCCCTCTTCAAGAATTGCTGAGGAATAATTTTCGGGCTTAATTATTTTACCGCTGATTTCTGCTACGATCGGCGTGTCTTTCAGTTTCAGTTCATTGACAAGATTTTCGACTGATGTATTTTCAGCAATTTCTTTTTCTTTTCCATTTAAAGTTATATTCATTATTCTTCTCCGATTATCCATCGTATAATTTGGTTTGCCTGGAATAAAGCCACAATTCCAACGCGTGAAGCGGTAAGGATTGTTTCGGTTTCGATCCCGCTTTTTCCGTCACCGACAACAGCAAAATTATTGTTTTTCATTAAAGTTTTTATTTCATCTGCTTTTCCGGTTCCTGCCATTCCGGAAGCGGCAACAAGTTTTTTTCCTTTATCGGCGAGCTCATTTAAAAAAACATTTGTTATCATTGCTTTGGCGTCTGCTTTGTCAAAACATTCAGCAATAATATCGGCGTTCTCAAAAATTCCCGGAATATTTTCTTCGTTCAGTTTACAGTTTATGATTTCAATTTCCACTTGAGGATTAATCTCAATAATATTTTGCTTAAGCGCCTCGGTTTTTAATTTCCCAACCTGAGAAAGTAAATATTGCTGCCGGTTCAAATTTGATTTTTCCACGCAGTCAAAATCGACAAGGATTAATTTTCCAATCCCGGTTCGCGCAAGCGCTATTGCCGCGTTACTGCCAAGTCCGCCGAGTCCGGCGATACCAACGGTCGCGGTTTTCAATTTATCATAAAACTGTTTATTTGTAATAGCCATATTTATTATAAAAAATTCTATCAAAGGGAGTGATTTAAGTCAATAAGCAAACACGAAATAAACCACGTAAGAAATATAAGAGAACCACGAAACACACAAAAAACACGAAAAATTATTATTTTGATTTGATGCTTTTAATAATGAAATCTCGTACAAATATGAGTATTAATACAAACACAACTTGAGCCAAACACATAAATAATCAGGAACAGTTAAAATGGGAATATTTTCGTATTTATCAATATTTAGAATATGCTTGTCACCGGAAATAATCATATCCGCGTGTGCGGTTATTGCACAGGCAATAACAATATCATCGTCAGGATCGTCTTCAATTATCACATGATTTAATGGCTTAGGTATTACAATGGATGAATTTCTAATAATCCATTCTAATAACTCACGAGAAGTAATTGAAGATTGTTTCAGTATTTTTTACAAGTGTCTTCTTTACATAACGGGGTTCTTTGTGTACAATGTAGTTGTGAAAATTAGAGTACTAATCGTCCACACAGAAAATTTGTAAATCTTTATTTTATTATTTAACAAAATTTTATATGAATATTTTTTCTTTTTCAATATCAGACGCGTTGTTATTTGCTTTTCGCACTATAATAAGAAAATTACACTGGTTTATATTTCCCATGATAATATACATATTGAGTAAATAACAAAATATGCTATAATATTAATATATATGAAAAACCTCGCTTTTATATTCTTAATTTTACTCACCGGTACAATCAGCACCGCTAATTGTTTTGGAGCAATGACTTATGTGCAAAGCGGTACAGACAGCAATGGTGTTTATTTTTACAACGTGACTTCCGGAGATGAATTACTGACTTTTGGCGGGAAGGGGATTTTAGCTGTAAGAATTCCTTCAAAAGAGATTCTTGAAATGTTTTCTACTGAAGGGTGGACTTCGGCTGTTTCTGAAGATGTGGCAATATGGTTCTGCACAAATGATAATACACGGATAACAGATCAACCCGTGACGTTTTCATTGAGAAGCGCTGTTTCCGACTGGACAACTTATGATAAAACATCTGAAACATATCCTGCGGGAAATGTTTTTGGATCCGTATATTACACGAACGGAAATCTTTATACAACTGATTCCGGAACAAATGGAATGATTGCGTCTGAAAATATTGCCGGATATGAATCTTTCGGATTTATAGGTCCGGTTGTTCCTGAGCCGATGTTCATTTGGCTGGCTTTCCTTTTACCGATTGCTTTCCGGTTTTCTCACCGGCAATAATAAATAGTTGTCTATTGACAACAACACGAAAATAGTGTACAATATTCTCGTTGTAAATGATTGAACCGCTTTTTAATTTAATTGAGAATTGTTATGTTGAAAAATATTACCATGAGTGCGGAAGAATTTCTCGTTCAAAAGGCAAGGCAAAAAGCCCTTAAGGAAAAAATGTCCCTAAATGATTTGTTTCGACAGTGGCTGCTGAAATATACTACATCAAATGAATCCGCGCAAGATTATAAAAAGATTATGAAACAACTGAAACATGTTGACGCTGGTAGAACATTTAACAGGGACGAAGCAAATGAGCGCTAAGTTTTTTATTGATACGAATATTTTTGTTTATACATTTGATTCTACAGCTTTAATAAAACAAAAAAAATCGCAAAAAATTATTGCCGGGGCATTAGAAAGCGGTCTTGGTGTTATAAGTTATCAAGTTGTCCAGGAATTCATTAATGTTGCGACTCGAAAGTTTAAGAATCCGATGTCTGTTCATGAATGCCGTCAATATGTTGAAACTATTATGCAGCCTTTATGTGAAATATATCCGACATTTGATTTGTATAAAAAATCTTTGGAAACCATGAATGATACCGGTTATTCTTTTTATAACTCACTTATTTTGTCGGCATCAATAATCAGCCACTGTAAGACTCTTTATTCTGAAGATTTACAAGCAGGTCACAAGATATCGGGAGTTACAATTAGGAATCCGTACAAATAAAGATTAATTATGTATTCCTTTGCAGTCTTTTTGCACTATCCTTTTAAAACCTTGCAATATTTTACACGTTTTTTTAATTTAAGCCTCCCATTTATTCTACTTTTAAATAGTCTTTAAGGGGCGACTATCTAAGTTTTTTCCCAACCGTCGCGAGATAAATTACAAACTGCTTTTCAAAGTCAAGTTTTAGAAGTGCGTTCATATCGTCATCTTCATAAGCTGCAATCGCGCATGCACCACAATTAATACTTTCCGCTGCGAGATAAACATTTTGACAAATATGACCGGCATCGAGAAAGAGGTAACGAAATCCGCGGTCAACATACCGCCAGGACATTCTGTAAATATCAGCTACCCAGATGAAAGTCAGCGCGCTTTCCTTGACAAATTTCTGAGAAAAACATGCTTCTGTAATTTTATCAGCGATGCTTTCTGAAATTATTATCGGGGAAATTTTATGTTCTAACGCGTTGTACCAATAAATCCCCGTTTCAAGTCCGGTGACATTATTTACAAGAATATAAGTTTCAATCGCGTGACGCGCTCCCGCGGACGGAACAGTTCTGAAAGTGGCTTTATCCCCGGCAATTTTCTTTACGCCTTGTGAACACCACAATAAAAAAGACAGTTCCTCAAGCGACAATGGTGTATCGGAATATTTCCGTACACTTTTCCGATTATCTGCTAAAGTTTTGAAACTTTTTACATTTTCATCGTTGATTTCAGGGGTCGGCAGCTCAATAAATTCTTTTGCGTCTTGCGGAACAGTTTGTAAAGGCGGCTGCGGTAATCCCATTGCCTGATCGGATGGCGGCAATAAATTATAACGGGTGAATTTGATGAAATTTTTTCCGATATCGCTCATGGGCAAGGGATGGATTAATGGATAACGGATTACAGATTACGGATTACGGACTTAGTAACCGTCAGAATATTTTTATTCCCTTTTCGTTCATATTCAATTTCGTTCATCAGTTCTCTAACGAAAAAAACTCCAAGCCCGCCGATGTCTCTTTCTTCAAGAGGTTTTGTCGTGTCGGGCTGGGGATATTCAAGTGGATTAAACGGTTTTCCGTCATCTTCGATTTTAATGAATACATTTTTATCATCGACATGTATTTTTACAGAAATTTCATGTTCGCTATCATCATCAAAAGCGTAAGAAATGATATTTGTAATTATTTCATCGAGAGCGAGTTTAATGTCATGTTTAATTTCATCATTAAGTGAATTTGTTTTAGCGAAAGAATTTACACTTTCTGACATTTTACTCAACTCATCGAATTTATTTTTTAAAATAATATTAATTTCGCTTTTCATTTTTTCAATTATCCAATTACTAAATTATCAGTTAATTGTATCAAAGGAATGATATAAAAGCAAATTGTTATAGACATTTATAAAACTTTATAGTACAATTTAATAACCAATATTAATAACACAAATCAAAAGAACCATGTTTATGAGAAAAATCACTAATTGCACAATTCATATTCTTATTTTAATATTTTTCGTGTCGCAAAATATATTCGCAGATATATTTTATGTCGGACAATCAGGATCGCCAACCGGTAATTATTTTACCAGTATTCAATCGGCTGTTAATGTGGCTGCGGATGGAGATTCTGTAATAGTATCTAATGGGACTTATACTTTGAATTCTCAGATTGATGTAGATAAGAGTTTAACTATTCAAAGTGTGAACGGAGCCGAAAATACCATTGTTGACGGTAATGGAGCATATCGATGTTTTAAACTTTATAATCACAGAACAACAATTTCAGGGTTTACAATTACAAATGGATATGTACTTTGGCCTAATGGTGGTGGAGTTCAATGTTCAGGCACAATTCCTGTGATAAATAATTGTATAATTGTAGGTAATTATTGCAATGATTATGGAGGTGGAGTTATTTATGGCACAGTAAATAACTGTATTATCACAAAAAATTATGCGTATTATGGCGGCGGGACTTGCGATGGTGTTATAAGAAATTCCGTTATT
>QMOL01000181.1 GCA_003648225.1 Chlamydiota bacterium | reverse complement strand
GTTCAATGGTGAAAGCGAAACAAGCTGCTGCATCCCTTACATGCAGGAAATTTCTTTTAAAATCTTTTTGGAAGAGAATTATTGAGCCATTAGTAACCGCCTGATAAGTAAAATCGTTTACAAGCAAATCAACACGCATTCTTGGTGACATACCAAAAACAGTTGCGAGACGAAACGTTACTGTATTTTCACTTGCCAAGAGAAGCTGCTCGGCATCAGCTTTTGTCCGACCGTAAAGTGAAATCGGATTAAGCGGAGTTTCTTCGGTGCAGTAAACTTCCCCTGTTGTCGCACCATAACCGCTGTTGGTTGTCGGGTAAATAACCTGCTGATTTTTGCTGCGAAGGTCATTAATCATTTTTACAGCTTCGAAATTAATTGTCTTAGCAGAGAGAGGATCGCGCTTGCACGCCGGGAAACCGACAATCGCGGCAAGTGGAATTATCACATCAGCCTCTTTAAGCAGTTCTTTAATCGTTTCTTCGTTTCTGCAATCGCCGTAAACGAAGTTGAAATTTTTGTTATCGCAGCATTCAAGAAGAGTATTTTGTCTGAAGAGCAGATTATCCAGGACCGTAACTTTGTATCCCTCCGAAAGAAGATTAGGGGTAAGAATTGAGCCAATATATCCCGCACCGCCTGTAATCAGAATTTTTTTCATATTTTTTAGTTTTGGTTTGAAAAAATACCGCCAAATAATTCCGGCAGTATTTTATAAAATTACTATTTTTATTATTTTAATTAATAATTTTATTTCGTTTTATACTCTTTTAATTCTTCATGAATTAGTTGCTTTGTATATTGATTTTGTCCGGTAAAAACCATTGAACGAACCTCACGAATATCTAATTTCAAATCTCTGAGTTCACTTTCAACTTGTTCAAAACGCTTGTCAACCTGTTCAAAACGCTTGTCAACCTGTTCAAAACGCTTGTCGATTTGTTCTAAATGTTTATTAATTGCATCTATTTGAACAGTATTTTTAAAAACAGCCTGCTTAACTTCAAGAATTTCGTGTTTTAACTCGTGAATCTCAGGAAGAAGTGCCGCTTTAACAGCTTCAACAATTGGTTTTACTAAGAAGGTTGACATAATATAATTTAGAGTTGTATTAATTATAAATTTATTTTATCATAAATATAAATAAATGTCAATTTCCGGTTAAAAAGTTTATTGTTTGCTTAAGCCCTTCTTCAAACTTAATTATCGGCTCATAATCCATTAATTTTTTTGCTAAACTGATATCAGCTTTTGAGTGCATAACATCTCCGGCACGATTATCTCTAAAAAACGGTTTAATATCCGTGCCGAGTGTTTTATTAATCAATTCAACAAGTTTAAGCAAACTTATACTTCCGCCGCAAGCGGCGTTCATTGCCTTTCCGGCTACATTGCTATCGGCTTCACAGGCGAGCAAATTTGCTCTCACAACATTTTTTACAAAAGTGAAATCCCGGGTTTGTGAACCGTCACCGTTAATCGGTGCGGGTCTGCCTTCATTCATTTCAGAAACAAAAATGGGAATTACCGCCGCATAAGGAGAATCAGGATCCTGCCGCGGACCGAAAACATTAAAATATCTCAAACAGACCGTCTCAAGACCGTAAACATTATAAAAAGAGCGGGCATAAAGTTCGCCGGTTAATTTTGTTACCGCGTAAGGTGATTCGGGAGAAAGTTTTAACTCTTCGTGTTTAGGTGATACATTTATATTTCCATAAACAGAAGAAGAACTCGCCATCACAACGCGTTTAATTTTATTTTTATGAGCTGACCAAAGAATGTTTAACGTGCCGTTTATATTTACTTCATTCGAGGTTATAGGGTCGGCAATCGAGCGTGGAACCGAAGGCAGAGCAGCCTGATGTAGCACGAAATCAATTCCCCGCATTGCCGTATTGACAACATTGGCATTACGAATATCATCGTTTATAAATTCAATAGAATTCATAAAAGGTTTTATGTTATCAATATTCCCGGTGGAGAGATTATCAATCACACGAACCGTTTGATCCTTTGCGACAAGTTCTTCGACAATATGCGAACCGATGAAGCCCGCGCCGCCTGTAATTAGAAAATTAGCCAAGATAATCCTTTATTTTGTTTTAATTATTTATTGTCTGACCGAAAACCCCTCAATTCGCATTTTCGATGGAGTACCGGTGTCACCTCCTTTGATATCATACCACTTCCGAATTTATTAAGAAATTATAACAGAAATACAATTTTGAGTCAATATAAAGAGCCGCAATAAAAATTGCGGCTCTTTATATTATTTGAATTTATGATTGATGTTTACTTTATCTTTTCTTTATCAATAATAATAATCCGGTAAGCAAAACTATAAAAACAGCAGGCTCAGGTACAGGATTCGGATAAATAACATACGCTATGTCCGAACCACTGCTAAGAGGCGTCCAATCCGGAAGGCCGGCAAGAGGAAAAACCTGCATAGCCGGACAAAGATTACCGGTAGTGGCAGCCAATTTCAATCCTGCCTGAGGTGGAAAATCTACTACCGGTTGAATAGTCAGCCAATAATGAACACCGGGTTGCGGTTTGTATTTGGGAGATAGTTCAGCCCAGTAACTATAGGTGCCTGTGTCAGCATCAAATAATTGTTCATTACATTGAGCAATCGGAATATTCCAAGATTTAATCACATTAGTCGGGTAACATCCACTACCGCCGGCATAGTTTGTGTAAAGATAAATATTGAATGCAGAAGGCGTTACATAAGGTGGTGTGCCGTTCCATTCAGCGAGCCACCATCTCACCTGATAAATATAATCAGTAGAACTTGAATACATAAAATCATCTGCAGCACGAGCATCAAAAGGTTGAGTTGAATCCAATTGACACGCAGCAACTCCACTATAAATATTTAGAGGCTGAAAGAACATTGACGGAGTTCTCACCGGTGAAACAGAAGTGGTGAATACCATGTCAGAACCGTAATTTGTTCCCGCTACATTATAAGCTATAAAACGATAATGATACGTTGAACCGGGGGTTAACTCTGAAGTGGTAACAGGTACATGAACATCTGTATTTCCATCGAAAATGGTATACATCGGGCTGACAGACCCATAACTTGTATCAAGACCATATTCGAAATATACTGTTGTATCTAATTCATTTGGATTAGAAATGCCGCGCAAAATAGCAAAATCCCAAGTTACAGGAGCGGCTACTTCAGTTATCGCAGTCGGGGGATTAGAAACGAAATCGTTTACGTCCTTAATGATAAGTGTGTTTGTTATTCCAAATCCATAATCACCAACTAAATAATAAGTAAGAACCACACTGCCGGTTATTGAAGAATCAATTGCCACTTCATTAGTAAAATAACCATGGCCGCCTCCGCTTATTGCGCCATAACCTGTTCCGGCAGATTCATCGCTGTCCCATTTAGCTAAAGCCGCTTCACCTACTGCGCCATTATAATTTAAAGGGCTTTCATTACCATAGCCCTTTAATCCGGATAATACATTCATATTTGAAATATATTGAATAGCAACAGTATAAATATATTCATAATCAACCGAGTAATCATTGGCATTATAACAGTCATATGCCAGAGTATTTGTAACACCTGGAGTATATTTTGTCGTTGCGGTTAATGTGCTTCCGGCAATGCTTGCGAATGCCGAAATTGCAGACAGAGATAGAATTAGCGCGATAGCGCAAGTGAATAGTTTTTTCTTCATAGCTTCCTCCTTAAGTATCTGTTATTACTAACTTTTATTAAACCACACCATATATAATATCAAAAAATAAAATTAAAAACAAGTGGTTATTCAATACACTCCTTAATATAATTAGTCGTTACTTAAAAAGTCAGATTTTCGGCGATTATAAGGTGATAAAGCGAAAACGTATTTTTATACGCTGCGCTGAAATCAACGCAAGAATCAGCCAAATTTGGCTTTTACACCTTTTTTTAAGCTTGAACATCCCATTATTCCTACTTTTAAGTAGTTTTCAAAAAACGACTAATTAGAAATTTTATTCATATCTTTCTTCAATTTATATCTCATAAAAACTATAGCAGTAAATCCGTCAATTATTGTTTTATCATCAAGCATTTGAAACACTTCTTTTTCAGTAAACCATTTTACTTCCGCAACTTCATCGATATCAATTTCATCACTTACCTTTTCCAAGCCGCGCGCGAGAAAAACGTGGAAATAGTGGTCGCTTCTTCCTATCTGAGGATAAAATTCATAAAATAATTCAAGTGATTTGGCATCATAACCGGTCTCTTCAATCAATTCTCTCCGCGCGCCAATTAAAAGCTCTTCATCTTCCGGCACATTACCGGCAGGAATTTCCCAACTCATAGAATCAGCCATATAGCGATATTGAAGTGTCAATAATATTTTCCCGTCATCACGAACAGGCAATATTCCCGCCACTTTCATCGGAAATTCAAGCGCGTGAAAATCTATTTCTTTTCCGCTTGGGAGCGTTAAGGTATCAAGATAATGCCTGATCCATTCTGATTCAACCAAAGTCTTTCTTTTTTTCCGTTTCCACATTTTAATTTAATAATTGGGTGATTTTACAATTTTATAATTTTGTAATTTTTAATTCGACACAGGCATCTGCCAGCCACTTACACAATTCCACAATTCCGATTGCATAATTTTTCTCTTTGTATAAAATCCGGTTAAATGTGATTCGGCGGTCGAATCACTCGCACCGAATTTCTTCACGGGAACAAAATCAGCGATAGTAAGCCATTTTTCTGCATAAATAACCTCTTTTTCCTGTGGAATATTCGGCAAAATTTTTACATCAATCACTTCTGCAAATTCAAGTAAATAATCTATATGCCAATGCTTCTTTTTTTCTTTTCTGCAATGACGTTCAATTCTGCTTGCCAGGTTTTTCTGTGCAGAACCGGTATAAATATAATATCCCCGCAGAACTGTCACACCTTTTCCGGCAATGGTCAGTTGACACGACTTCTTCAAACGAATCAACAAAAAATACAACCCTGAATTCATTATCTTATCAAATAAAAATTACTCATTAGGTGCCTGACCCCCTAACAGTCAAGTCTACACTTGACCACTTGGTGCCTGACCCCCTAACAGTTTTGATTACCCAAAAAGCTCGCTTGCAAAGTTCAGAATAGCTACAACATTCCTTACTAGCATTTTAATTTCGTTTTCCGAAAATTTATATGTCATCATTTTTTATATACTGTAGGTTTTGGATTCAACATTTCAACAAGTTTGTCTTTTATCGCCCAGGCATGAAAAAAATTACCGCGCGGATTGTAATGTCCAATATAATATTGCTTCAAATAATCCTCAACACTAATCTTATATTTCGCGTAATCTTTTACATGCGCGTCCATCAAATCAACATACGGTAATTTCTTCTCCTTCATAAAGTCCACAAATTCCTGATCAAATCTGGTTCCTTCTTTTATTCTTTTCGCTATGTCATAACTTCCAAATGAAAGAACGTAAAGGATTTTTTTATTATTTTTTTCAGCGTAATCCTCAACAAGTTCTACAATACGCATTGACGCGTATAATGCCGCTCTGGTGTGCATCTCATTGGCCGCTTTGCTAATTGCCCCGGCTGAATCTATTTTTGTGTTGATACCGAAAGTGGTCGCGAGATTTTTTGTTTTATCGTAACTTTTATCCACTTCCATATCCGCAGCGCTTTTATGTGCCAGCATAATATTAAATACAAAATCATCTTTGAATCTGTTAATCACCCAGTCAATATCACATAAATTATAAACTGATTCCTTTGTCGGGCAGGGATTCGGATATTCTTTAAATTTTTTAGTTTCCGGATTGACTTCCACATAAGGCAGTGTTGGCTCTCCAAAACCTTTCATTTGAGGAACTCTGATTTTTCTCCATGAATCAAGGTTCCTGAAATGGTCATCTCCCCAAATATTAAAAATAATATATTCCGCGGGAGTTTTTTTTTCTTCGCGTTTCATTCTTAAATATGCCTGATAAACCGACCAGCCGCCAACGCCAAAATTTCTAATCAGTTCCCCAAAATGCGCGGCGAGAATTTCTTCCCAGGTTTCTCCATCGCTTACCTGATGGCACTGGGTAAAGCTATCGCCATAAGCATTAATTCTGCATTTCTTATCTGCATAATTGATTGTTTTTCTGCAGCCCAGTCCGCCATTTTCGTAAGAGTATGTGCACCATGTGTCGTCAACGCCATCCTTAACGTGGCAACCCTTTAAAAGCCATCCGAGTTCGCCGTCATATTGTGAAAAAGCAACGTTACCGTCCAACCATGATTTAACATCTTTTCTCTTATAAACAAGTTCTTTAGCGAATTCTT
>QMOL01000180.1 GCA_003648225.1 Chlamydiota bacterium | reverse complement strand
TTGTACTTTAGTCATAACAAAAGCGCTTTTATCAGTCCATCTGGCAGAGCCCTTTCTATGGAAGTTATAATCTTTGGTTTTTCTAAGAGCTTTTTCAAGTTTTTCGGTTTTAATATTATATCTTTTAGCGTATTTAGTTGCCAGGTTGGAAATTAATGTAGACTGAATTTTTTGTTTTTTAAGTTTAGGATAAACAACCCATGCCCAGGAGGCAAAAATGAGGATAAAAATAATAAATTTAAAGAACACATTTCCTTTTGACACATTTTCCTTTGCAGCAAGTGAAGCAAAAACCATACATAATCCCACAAGTATCCAGAACAGGACTTGTATCTGATAAGTAAGAAAAGCATTTTCTGTCATACAGCCGATAACCAGTAATGTGATTGACCACGCAACAGCTTTGACATAAACAGGATATTCAAGTTGCTCGGATGCCCGGAACGCGTATAAGATAGCGAAAACGGTTATGAGCAGCAAAGCGAGCGCGCCGAACAGTCCTGTTTCCGCAAAGACTTGAAGGAACATATTACTGGCACCTGAACGTCTTTTAGAAGCGACGGAAGAGTGGTATTTTTGGTAATTGTTTTGGAATTGATTATAACCAACACCAATAAGCATATTATCAATATTACCCTGCGGGGTTGGTGTTATCACATTGATTGCAGTCAGCCAATCACCCGATTTAAAGTTTGTGCGTTTGTTAATACTTTTCAAATCCCAATCACCTTTAAGGAAAGCCGATGCGGTGCCATCGACTTTCTGTACAATTCCGACAGCCCATTTTGCGTCTTTATTCTTTGTTTTCACAACCTTAGCCGAAAGATAAACACCGAGAACGGCAAGAACAAGAACGGCAGTGAGAATAAGTGGCCAGATTGCTCCGCGTTTAATTGCTCTGGTAATCACAATAATAACTACAGCAATCAGGAATGCGACAGACAAAAGAATTGCAAGTTTAGTTGCCGAAAGAATAATTGCAATAATAATAAGCGCGCCGGTGATTAATCCAATTATGCCGGCAACTTTTCCCCGAACAATCATTGCGGCACAGATAGGAAGCATTGCTACAAGAAAGACGGCAAGGTTATTCGGTGATGAGAAAGTAGAATTAACCTCTTTGTTGTAAAAAGCGATTCCATCAGCAAAAGTAATTTTTGAGAGACAGGAGAAATTCGGACCGCCAATTAACTGAATAACAGCAAGGAATGACACTATAACCCCACCGGCGAGAAGAAGCCACATAAAAGCGCGAACCTGTTTAGCGGTTCTGACTTCATTCGTAACAATAACATAAATGGCAATTCCTTCAAGTAATAGAATCACAGAGCGAAGAGGTTGAAGAATTGTTCCGGAGTTCAGAAACGCAAATGGATATTTTATCAGAGCATTTTGCGTGCTTTCCCAAAAATTAGGATAAAATACATTGTTCGTCTGGATAATTGAATAAACAGCTGCAAGAACAGCGGTTAACCCAAAAATAAATACAGGGAAGTTTAGTGCCCTAACCGCGTTAGCACGATTGTATTCATAATCGAGTTCCGGATTGCCGAAGAAACGAATAATAATCCAGGCAGAAAATAAACCGAGAGTAATACTTTCCATAGGATTATGAAAATTATTAAATACAGCGCAGCTGTCAGGTAAATGACATATTTTTATAAGAAATTCATTAAGAAGATTCGGATTGCCTAACAGCATAAAAAGCAAAGCAGCAATACCGAGCGCGATTCTTATATGAATTAATCCGATAATAAACATACCGATGAGAAGCGCGATAGGAAGATAATTATTTACAATTTTCCATGAGTCCGCATCTGTAAATAACCAGAGTGAGGAACCATAGTAAGCTGTAAAAGCCAATGCAATAAGTAGAAACAATTTTCGCATTTTGAGTCTCTTAATTATGTGGTTAAAATTGGAAGTTTAATACCTTTCACGATTAGATTATATAGCAAATACATTTTTTTTGCAAGTGGGATTGAAAATGTTTACCATTCTTCAAAATTGTTTTCCGGTAATTTACGGATTTCACGCTTGCGTTTTCTGCTTTCTCCTTCTATTTCGGGCTTGGCATTTATTATATTTAAGCAATTTTTTGTCAGAGAATAATAATTGTCAGGAGTTATACTGTCAAACGGATATAAAATATAACCGGGTATGTAATATACTAATGATGTGACTTGAGCAAGCGGCAATGTAACAGAATTTTTATTTGCATCAAAAACCTGCTCGGCATGCCGGTCACCTAAATGAATTAAAGCTACTCCAGCGTTACCCGTAAGTTGAAATGGTGCAACAACCGTATCGGCGATTGCAGCAAATGGAATCGCCGCGCCAGCGCCTGGCTTGGCTAATGTTGAACAGCCGGTAAAGCAGAAGATAATGATTGTTATTAATAATGTTGTAAGATAGTTCATTTAAATTTTGGATTTCGCGTTAGTACCCGGCGAACGTATCCCGCGTATGCCGGGTGAGTTTCGGTAATACGTAATTCTAACTCACTTTACTTCCTTCCGGCACATCTTTGTCAACTGTAATAAGCGCCAGACCTTCCGCTGCATTTGCGGCCAGAATCATTCCTTGTGATTCGATTCCGCGAAGTTTAGCAGGTGCGAGATTAGCAACGAGAATAATTTTTTTACCTGGCAGTTCCTCGGGTTTATAATATTCTGCTATTCCGGCAACCACCTGTCGTTTTTCGCTGCCAAGTGAGAGTGAGAGTTTTAATAATTTTTTAGTTTTGGGTACTATTTCCGCAGTTAGAATTTTCGCAATTCTGAGGTCGGTTTTTCCGAATTCATCGAAAGAAATTTGTGGCAGCAGAGTAATTCCTTCCACATTATTTTTTTGTTCCATATCAGCGATAGTATTTTTCAATCTGTCAATTTCAGGCCGGAGTTCTTCGTCCTCAATCTTTTTAAATACGATTTCCGTTTTTCCGAGTTTAGTTCCTGCAAGGTCTATATCTTTTGCGGCATCCTTCCAATGTTCATCAGATGGATTTCCATCAAAGCCCATCATTGTCCATATCTTGTCTGATGAAAACGGAATAAACGGGTTGAAACAAACAGCAAGTGTTCTAATTAAGCGACAACAGACGTTTAACGTTGATTGACACATTTCAAAATTACTTTTTCTCGTTTTCCACGGCTCGGAAGAATCAAAATACTTGTTCGCCGCGCGGGCGATATCCATTGCTTTAGCTGTTGCGGCACGAAGTTTAAATGAGTTAATAAATTCACCTGCTTCATCGGCTATATTAGCGACATCGTCAAGAACGGATTTGTCGAGTTTGGATAATTTTTTTGCTGGAGGGATAATACCGTCACAATATTTATTTACGAAAGTAAGCGTCCTGTTTATAAAATTCCCGAGTATGTCAGCCAGTTCATTATTATTACATTTTTGAAATTGTTTCCATGAAAAATCTGTATCCTTGTTTTCAGGGAAATTCGACGCAAGAGCATAACGCAATATATCAGGGCTGAACTTTTCAAGATAATCAGGCAGCCACACGGCGTAATTTTTACTTGTCGAAAGTTTGTTGCCTTCAAGATTAAGAAATTCATTCGCAGGAATTTGTGTTGGAAGATTGTAACCGCCGACTTCCATTAAAGTTGCCGGCCAGAAAATAGCGTGAAAAACAATGTTATCCTTTCCGATAAAATGAATGAGTTCACAATCAGGATTTTGCCAGTAATCTTTCCATAGATCAGGCTTCCCGATTTTCTCCGCCCATTCTTTTGTTGCAGAAATATAGCCTATCGGGGCGTCAAACCAAACATACATAACTTTGCCTTCCGCATCCGGCAGAGGAACCGGAACGCCCCAGTCGAGATCGCGTGTAATGGCTCTGTCTCGCAGTCCTTCCTTAAACCAGCCGTTACAATAATTCATCACATTATCTTTCCAGTCTTTTTTTTGTTTTAGCCACGTCTCGAGTTCAGGCTGAAAATCAGCCATTGGAAGATACCAGTGTTTGGTTGTTTTAACTATTGGTTTCGCACCGCAAATCGCGCATCTTGGATTTTTTAACGAGAGCGAATCAAGCCACGAACCGCATTTCTCACATTGGTCTCCACGGGCGTCTTCCGCGCCGCATTTCGGACAAATACCGTTCACATATCTGTCAGCAAGATACATCTTGTCTTCCGGACAGTAAAGTTGTTTAATCTCTTTTTCTTTAAGTTTGCCTTTTTTATGCAGTATCAAGAAAAATTCCTGAGATGTCTTATGATGAAGCGGGAGTGAAGTGCGCGAAAAATTATTGAACTTTATTCCGAATTTTTCAAAACTGTCACGATTTATTTTATAGTAATAATCAACAAGTTCCTGTGGCGTTTTACCTTGTTTCATCGCGGCGATAGTTATCGGCACACCATGTTCATCCGCGCCGCAGATGAATACGACATCATTTCCGGCCATTCGTTGATAACGTACATAAATATCAGCCGGAAGATACGCGCCGGCGAGATGACCGATATGGATCAAACCGTTAGAATAGGGAAGAGCGCTGGTTACGAGGATTTTTCTTGCCATTTGTATATTATTAATATATTAAAGTAAGTTTTAAGTTAAATATAATGTATAAACTCACTTATTATAGCAAAACATTGATTAAGTTACAATTAGTAGAAAGATTTATGATAAAACCAATTTTTTCTTCATAATCTCTTAATTGTTCTGTCAATAATTGTTTGAGTGGATTGATTTTGAATAGAATAATAGGTATAATTTAAAAATTAAATCCATATAGAATTATGATAAACCAAACCAGTTCAACAGATCAAAAACCAATTTCGGTAAAAATAAAACCGCTGCCTTATCCGCTAAATATATTGAAATATTATTTAAAAGATTATATTCCGCCAAAAAAATCTTTTGATCCAAACGGCAAATGGGAAAACAAATATAAAATGTTCTCATTAGCAAGCGGTAGAGCAGGGCATGCGGGCACATTAATATTCAAGAGAAAATTATTATCTAAATCTGAAGCTTTTATTGAATTGAATTTTGATAAAGCGGGAATTAATAGGAATTGGCAGAAAGTTAACGCTAAAATGAAATTCAAAACCGATCTGTTATCTTCACCTGTAAAATGGCAGTATGAAGCTAAAATGACCAATCCGAAAGGTGGAGTGATAAAAAATACGGAAATAAAAGAATACGCGATTAATGATAATAATGAAATAAACTTCGTTTGGAATGATAAAAGAAAAAAAATAATAACATCGCGTAATATCGCGCTGAATTGGCTGCTTTTTGACGCGGTACAACGGATGCCTCGAAAGGATTTCGGAGGAACGGCATTCACCTTAATTGATCATTTTGACCAACCGAAACCGAATAACAAAATAACGTTTCGAGATGAAATTGAAATTAATGTCGCCAAAGGTGAAATATTAAAATTATTTACTTATAAACAATTAGGTACAGGTATTCTGCCGATTGTTTATTATGTGGATAAATACGGGAGATTATTGTTTGTGGTGTCCGGAATTGAAGCGTATGGGTTGGTTAATAGTTAATAGCTTGCCATGCCAAAGGCGTGGTTAATCGTAAAATCATTAAATATAATTGGGAGAACTTTAAATGAAAAAGTCAATAATTACTATTCTTTTACTATCATCGTTTGTAACTTTTGCTGCCAAAAATGTAAAGGTGGAAAGTGTATCCAGGCCTGTAATACAATATGACGCACGGTATGTAACAATTAATCTTGGAAAAGGGGTTGTAGTTTTTTTTGATACGGTTGAAGGAATTCTTAATACAGCTTTAGTTTCTAAAACAGGCTTTGACACGTGGAGAGTTTACGACATAAAAAAAATAGCTGAGAAAAACGGAAAAGTAAAAATTGAAATCAGTAAAATTTTTCAAAATAAAAATATTCATGGAAGATATAAAGTAAATCTGATTAACGGAAAATTGACAATTACAGATACTCTAACCGGAAGAATCTGGACTTGCAGACATTCAAACGGAATATGCGATATCTGGAAAGTGTATGATTTTAAAAAAGAATAACTCGTGAGTAGTGAGCAGTAGGCAGTAAAATGTCACGAAGTGCAGCGGAGTAAATTGACCGGCATTAATCCAGCAATCCAATAATCCAGCAATCCAATAATCCAGCAATCCAATAATCCAGCAATCCAATGACTATCAGCAGACGAGATTTTATAAAAACCGGCGCTGTCGGCGCGGCGGGATTTCTTGCCGGATGCGCGACAGGGAAACCGCTATTACCATCGTTTAACAAAAAAAAGCCTAACGTTTTGCTGATTATAACTGATCAACAATGTATTGATGCAATCTCCGCTCACGGAAATCCTTACGTTAAAACT
>QMOL01000179.1 GCA_003648225.1 Chlamydiota bacterium | reverse complement strand
GTACAAATTCTACTCTCGAACCAAATTCTTCTAATCTTTCTTTCGCTAATTTCAACGTTTCCGCATCTTTGTCAAAACAAAGCATTTTACCGTCAGGTGACGTTTTACCAAGTATGGCCTTTGAATGACCACCAAGTCCCACGGTCATATCAATACATTTTGCTCCGGGCATAAGTTTCATAAACTCTATTGCCTCCTTTTCAAGGACTGGAGTATGGATGTTTTCCATTGGTTCCTTTAACTGGTTACATATCAGCAGGGAAATTCATTTTTTCTGTTTCAAATACCACTGCCTACTGCTCACTGCCTACTGCTCACTGCCTACTGCCCACTGCCTACTGCCTACTGCTCACTGCCTACTGTTTTACTTGTCATTTCTTTATAATTTTGGAAATAATTCGCAATATCCTGTTGACGCTGTTCATTCCAACGTTCTTTACCCCATATTTCAAAATGTGATGACATTCCGTTCATCACTACATCTTTTTCAATTTCTGCATATTCAGCAAGTATACCCGGGATTTTAATTCTGCCGTGTGAATCACATTCCTGTAAACCGGGACCCGAAAAAAATACACGCTTTATCTGCCGTACTTTAGAATCAAAATCATCTAACTTTCCAAGCGCTTCAGCTCGCTCCTTAAATCCGGCTTCATCATAAACAAACAAGCAGCCATCAGGACCATAAGTAATATAATACCGTCCATCACTTGAAGTGCGAAACGGGGCCGGTACCGACACTCGACCTTTTGAGTCCATTTTATATGAAAATTCACCTGAGAACATTTTAGATACCTGTTTTATTTATTGGATATAATTATTGTCTATTGTTAAGCAAATTAAATTCTTGAACAGTATATCACATTTTTTCCCACTTGTCAACCCTATTTGTAGCTATAGCGTCAAAAACCGCCAAACAGACTTGTAATATTTCAATATAACTATCGGTATAATGGTATTTTATATCAATTTAAACAAGGTGGGTAATTGTGGGCATATTTTCAACATGCCACTTCGGCAGTTTTAATCGTTTTTTCGTCATATCACCCTTATTTACTGGCGTTAAAGCCATTTCATCCTCTATCGGGAGAAGAAATTAAAAAAATGAATTTTATCTATTTGCAATCTTATTATTGTATTATGTTACAATAATTATAACCTGTGGGAAATTGTGGCAAAAACGTAAACTTGAAAAATATATGAAAATCAACTGACGTTGACGCGACTCAGTCAAAGTCAAGTCGGCCTTTGAAACTCCACTTCGTTGCGTAACGTCCAAATTTCCCGTATTGACTGATTTGGGCAATAATAGTAAAATATATGCGTTATGAAAAAAAACTCGCTTAAAAATTATCAAGTCGATGATTGGAAGGACATCCATCATGTCCTGAAAAAGATATCTACAGATGATTATCCAATACAAAAAACCGCTACACTCAAAGAACTGATTTCCGATGGAGTAGCGTTCATCACATATAATTACGGCATTGATGGCGTGTCAATAGAAATCAGCAAGTATGCCAGATACTTTGAACATACTTATTCCAATTCGGAAAAACATATTTCCATCCACCTTATCGGCGGAGGATTTCTTGAGCATTCTGAATCAGTCATTAAAAGCAGATGGCATAAACTCGAGATTCCAAATTTTGACGGTTGGGACAAATGGGATAACGGCAAATGGTTCAAAAAACTTTTTTATGAAGACATGCCTGAAGAAAGTGAAAAATCAGATTCTCTCGCCAAAGAAATTTGGAAGCAAGCATCAAACTTTGCTGAAGAAATAATTGAATATATCAATGAGAACAATATCAAACTGATAGTTCCTGTGAATATAAGTTCTAATCCGGGGAATTTCGCGAGTTCGCTTGCTGTTGTGCTTGTATCGGAAGTCACCGGCACTTTTGTATTAAATTCAAATCATGATTTTTACTGGGAAGGGGGCAAGCCCGCTCACAAAAGAAAGGAAGGCGAATCTCCCGGCGGTCGCGATCATTTTTTCAGGAACTATAATAACAAATCATTTTTCAAATTGTTTAAAAAAATTCTTCCCTGGAATGGGAAAAGGTGGTTTCAACTTAATATTAATAAACAGCAGTCCAAAAAACTTATTTCTAAATTCGGTTTTCCGCCGGAAAGAGTAGGCGAAGTGGGCACATCGATTCCGGACAGTTTTTTTAAAGATTATTCTCCAGAAGCAATTCAAATTAAGCGGCTCGCAATGAGTTATATTTTCTCCGATGGTCAGCCGGTTATTTCTCCTATTCATATTGACGAGCATATTTCTTCGCTTGACGAATGGATGAACAATCAAAAACCCGTAGTATGTTCTGTAATTAAAAACACAAGTTTGGACATCGTGAACAAACCGGTGGTTTATTTTTTACAACCGACTCGTGTGATTGAAAGAAAAAGAATTGAGCTTGACTGTAAATTAATTGGAGAACTCGTTAATTTTACCGATTTTTATAAACATTTAACAGACAGTAAGAATATTCTGCTTCACATTACCGGTCCTGTTCCCGTTGAACACAAATCCGATCTTGAAAATTTACTTCAAGTATATAAAAAAGTTGCTAAGAAGATTCATAACCAAATCGATGGTGAATTCTTTATCGCTTTTTCAGTAGGAACAGAAAAGCATCCGGAACTAAAGAAAACAGGTTTAAGAAATTTGCACATCTGGGATTTTTATCACATAGCCGATATGGCTTTGTTCCCAAGCGAAGAGGAGGGGCGCGGTTTGCCTTTAATTGAATCCGCGGCAACAGAAACTCCAATAGTTTCAAGCCGATATTATCCTGAAAAAGTTTTTATAGAAGTTGTCGGCGAAAACCTTAAAGAAGAACTGCAAATCAAATATATTCTTTTCCCGGAAAATAATTTCACACCGGAAAACCTTAATGAAATAACTAATTCAATTTTTGATCCGAAGATACGAAATAAACTAGTCCGGCACAATAAAAATGCCGTGTTCATCAGATATGGTATTAAAGCTCTCTCAAAACATTTCAAGGATGCTTTAAATAAATTAATTGCAGAATCAAGAAATTGAGAAATTGTAAATTAACAAATTAACCAATTATAAAATTAACAAATTACCATGCGTGTATGTTTTATTGAAGATACAAAACTCCACGGCGGAACCCAGATATGGGTTGCTGAAGCTGTAAAAGATTTTATTGCCCGAGGAGCTGACGTTACCGTTTTAACTCCCGAATCAGGCTGGGTTGCTGAGCATTGCCTAATCAATGGAGCTAAAGTTGTAACATACGATTACGAAAAAATCATAAATAAAGATGGAAAAAATATTGATATTTGGGCTGAAGCGTTATGTGATTCCGATGTTGCTGTCTGCACAGTGCATCCTCCCCGCTCCGGATTTCACTGTTCAATTTTTGCCGGGCGGGTTATTAGTGAGAAAAAATTAGATACTATTCTCATTCCTAAAACGGGAACTATTGTTCCTGAATACAAGAGGGAATTTTATGCACCTGTTCAGGAAATAAAATATAAAGTTATCGCAATTACAGATTTCACACGCAGATATTTAATCGATACATATAAAATTCCCGGGGAAAACGTCAAGCTGATTTATCAGGGAACCGAAGTGGCTAAATTTACAAAAAATCCAGATAACATCGCAAAAGCTGAAAAAGAATATCCTCTTCCGGAAAAGGCTTCCCCAATTCTCGGGAATGTAGGCTCTTTCGAAAAAAGAAAAGGACAGGTCGTTCTGCTTAAAGCTCTACAGAAAATGAAAGTAAAATTGCCGGATGTTCACCTTATGCTTGTGGGCGATGGTCCCGATGAACAAATGCTTAAGCAAAAAGTAAAGGAAATAAAATTAGAAAATTCCGTTTCATTTTTTCCCTTTACTTCAAAGCCGGAACTCATTTTCGAAATTATTGATATTCTCGTTCTTTCTAGTCTTTATAAAGAAGGTCTGCCAAACGTTCTGCTTGAAGCTATGTCGATGGAACTGCCGGTTGTATCAAGCAATCTTGCCGGAGTGCCGGAAATTGTCAAGAACGGTGAAACAGGATTTATGGTAACGCCGGGCGATATTGATGAATTATCGGAATCTGTTATAAAATTATGGTCTGATAAAGACACTTATAATATTATGGCGAAAAATGCTCGTAAACTCATGGAAAATAAATTTGATAAAAAAAGACAGTTTGGCGAATTTCTCAATTATTTCAAACAATTAACAGAATAATTAAATACATTTGACAGCTGGGATGGTAGTGAAAGAAATTATATTATCAGCAGCAAACTAAAAAGCAAACGCCCGAAAAATAAATTGAAATTTGCGGCAGCTAATTTCAATTTCCTCCGAATACATGCAAATTAACAAATATCAGCATGAAACATGAATATTGAAACACCCATTATTGACCAACTAAAAGAAAAAGGAGAAAAACTTACAATTCCCGTTATTCTTATGCGATGCGGCGGACTCGACGGCGTCGCAATTCAGGCGAAAGAATACAGTTCAATGCTGCAAGATTGTATCGACGTCAATGTCCATATCATTACAGGTCGCGATGAACGTGTTTACCACTCAGTTGAAACAGCGTGTGCCTCTCCAACAGTTATTGACCGATTAGATTTTTATCATCCTGATTCACTGAAACTATTCGCGAACGAATTTGAGTATGGTCCGGAGACCGATGATATAGAAAGGATTTCAGATGAAGAATGGTGTTCGCTGTTTGAAATTCATAAAAATGCTATTCGTGATGATATAGATAAAATCATTTCAGTTATCCCCTATAATTCTCCCGTGATTGTTTTTAATCTGCTTTCTCTTCGTCATGCTCATCCGGCTGCAGCTGTCGCGTTAAGAGAACTTATAGAAAAGTATCCTGACCGTGCTTTTATGAGTCATGCTGCCGACCCTGATGCTGAGCGACCGGAAAAGATATCCCGCATAAAGGAATTTGTATTAAAATATATTTCAGCAGTTAAGCCTTCAAAACCGTATTCCGGCGGGCCGTATATAATGGATAATTTGTATCACATAGTTTTAAATCCAAAGCAAAAAGAGAATTTCTTATATAATTATCTTGTGCCTGCAAATCATGTGTTTGAGATGCCTGATTTTCTCGAATTCAAAAGCGATAAACCTTTTATTCCTGAAAAGCCGGACGCTGGTTTTATCGAACAACTTTCCACAAAATGTATTTTTGCCGACGGAAAAAAATACAGATACTGGACTGCTCCTCTTGCCGATGACTCGATTTATTTCCTTTCACCGGTCAGGCCGGTTTACAGGAAAAGAATTAAAGAAGCTATGCTTGTAGCTTATTATTACGGTCAAACAAGAAATAAGCCTGTTATTTTTGTTGTTACTCATCCCGACATCGATGACAGGAAATATTTTATGGAAACCGTTAGATTCGCAAATTCTATGGGCATTCAATATATTCATCTCGGAGAAAAATTCGACCTCGAAAAACTAAATTATGTTTATAAAAATATGGCGGCGTTAAACACTATCGGTGTTGTAGCAAGCAGTGCCGGCGGATGGGAAAACGCCCTTAATGAAATGGCGCAAGCGTGCATCCCGTTTTTTATGAGTATTTCTCTAAACTCTTTCAAACCGCTAACAGAAAGAATAGGCGTCATTACTTACGGAATGGATTTCTCGGGAATTCACGGACTGTTCAAAGGCGGATTAGAATCAAAACTTTCCGGCCTCGACCTTTCAGGCATAGCTTGTATGGATAAATTAACCGAATGGATCGACTCGGCACTTGATCCAATCAAAAGGCGAGAAATTGTTATTAATAATTTTAATCAGGTTTACGCTCATCTCTCTCATCACGCTGCCGCGGAAAGAATGATGCAGGCGATAAAAAAAATACACAATCGTCATCGGCCGATAATAGATTGACAAGACGAGCTTGGAAGCTCATCTTACTTAAAATTCTCTGCCTTCGAAAGTGTGGCTTATCTTGCAAAATCATTACCATTCGTGTATAATTTTTGTTAATGAATACTTTTAACTGCACAGAAATCGATGAGACTGTCGGATTGATTGCCGGTGGCGGATTATTGCCGGTGGAATTTGTTACGCACGCGAAAAACATCGGAATAAAAAAGATTGTTGCTGTAGGTTTTGAAAATTGCACTTCTCGAGATGTTATTGATAACGTTTCAATTTATGAACAAATAGGTGTTGGTCAGCTTGGCAAAATGATAAAAATTTTTACAAGTAACGGTGTTAAAAAAGTGCTTATGCTCGGAAGTTTAGCTCCCAAATTAACTATTTCCAATATTAAATTCGATTTTAGAATGGTTATTCTCGCGGCAAAAACCCGTGATCGTAGAGCCGACAGTGTTCTCGGAGCTATAGCAAACGAAAT
>QMOL01000178.1 GCA_003648225.1 Chlamydiota bacterium | reverse complement strand
TTTTCCTGATCTTCAAGCTTCATTGATTGCGATGTTCTTAAAACAATTTCTTTCGCCAATTCCATCGCGCGGTTTTCTATCAGCTTCTCAATTTTCTCGTTCTGAGGAACAAATCCGTAAACCAACTTCATTCCCAAAGCCGCACCGGCTTCTCTTAAAGATTTAATTGTTATAGAACTGTTTTCTTCACGTTCTTCAATTTCTTTCACGCTTTGCGCGGTAATATTCAATTTATTGCCCAGCTGTCTCATCGACATTTTCAAAGCTGTTCTAACGGCATAAATCCACCCCTTTGGTGGAGCGACACTGTTTTGCACAGATTTAAATTCGAGAAGTTTATTATCTATCTGTTCAATTATAAGTTTTTGTTTTGCATTCATAAGGTTATTACCTTAAAATCATTATACTATTTTAAGGGTATTACTTTAAAATAAATATGTTTTTTCAGGTTATTACCTTAAAATTATATCATTATTGATACTCAATGTCAAACGGATCTTCAATCGACATTTTCTGTCGATTATAAATAACATTTTCTGTCGATTGAAATTTGTTTGATTAAGTACCTCACTTCGACCCCGAAGTGAGATTTATTTTCAAAAATCAGGAAGACGGAGAAGACGTGCCTGGCACCACCCCATTGGTCATCCCTCCTCTACCTTTTGGGAGTTAAGAGACGACTGAATAAAAATAGAAAAATAATAAACATGGACGGTTCGGGAACACCACGGTAAAGATGCACTTTCCCGTCCGAAGCGCCAATTAAAGCATCAACAAAAGCATCGTTATTCCAATTGCAAAAAGAAGGACGTGAACGCGGATCGCCCGGTAAATCAATAGGCACTCCAAGCGAAGTAAGAGCGACATAATTTGAGAAAACGGGATTTTCGACTGTATTTGTATTTTTATAAAACAAAAGTTGACCGGCGGTATTCCCGCAAATCAAATCTTTTTTCCCATCGCTGTCGAAATCATAAAAGATCGGACTTGAACGTACTGATGGAACAGTTAAATCACTGCCGCCGTTTTTAGCCAAAGCGGCGGTTTGGAAAATTTGATTTGATGTAGTTCCTTCATTAATAAAAATACGCATTTTTCCGTCAAAAGCACCGACAATTAAATCATTTAGTCCGTCATTATTCCAGTCATTAAAGATGGACGTTGCCCGTGCGCCTACACTAATATCTGCTGAATTTGCCTGAACAAAAGTGCCTGCATCAAAAACGGGATTAGTATCTGCACCGGCATTCAGAAAAATATAAATTTTACCTGTTCCGGCTCCAACGAGCAAATCTTTTTTTGAGTCATCATTCCAATAAACAACCCGCGGAAAGGAGCCGAGACATCCGCTTGCGGCAACCTGTAAATCACTCCCGTCTGCCTGAACGAAAAAGTAATTGCTGAAAACGGGTGCGTCAACGGTTCCGGTATTCAGATAAGCGCGGACTTTCCCCGTTCCGTCACCGATAATAAGATCATCCAAGCCATCATTATTCCAGTCAAAAAATGAAGGAGTTGAATAACTGCCCACATCGATATCGCTTCCTTCCGCCCGAACGATTTCTTCCGCGCCGAACTCCATTAATGCGAAAGAAGGCGAAGCGAGCAATATTATTATAAGGATTGAAATTATTTTCAACATTTTTTCTGTAGTAAGCTTTTGATATATTTAAAAAGTTTAGCAATTATACAAATCGCACAATTCTTTTATTTTATCGACTGTATATTGTTCAATTTCTGAAATATAGTCAGCACAGCTCCAATCGGTCTTTTCATTCTTCTTTTCAAAATCTTTTGCCCAGTAAATTATTTCTTGAATATCTGCTCTTGAATCTCCAGAAAAATAATTATTACGTCCTGAAATGTAAGCAAAGTCAGCGATTGTTTCTAATAATTTTTGATTTTCCATATTATTGTTTAAACTTTTCTTAATTGTGATATTTTTAAAAATTGTTTGTTAAATTAAATAATAATCTAAGCTATATTTCTTGCCCAAGGCATAACTTTAGCCGGTAATGTATGCTCTAATTCCCAGATAAACGATATTGGTTTTGATCCTTCATGTTTTTTGTATTTAAGTAGTCCGGCCAAAAAATACGGTGAAGATAATCCTTTCGATAATTTCTTGCGTTCTCGAATAAAAAGCATAGGTGTATAACCTTCATCTTCATGGTTGATATATCGCATTCCAACCGGAGAAGTTTCACTGGTTTGAGATTGACTTTGCCAATGGAACAATCGATCGGTAACAGCATAATCTTCATACATTGTAGTTGGCGAGAAGTCCATTTCGCTTTTATTTATATCAGCAAAGAAAACGTCAAGTTTGCGCTCAGGAACATGTAAAACACCTTCACGTGAGCTTCTCGGTTTTCCAAAAGTGCCTAATCCAAGTGCGAGAAGTATTTGTTCGCGTGTGTATGATGCATGCAAGTTTAATGGCCCGGTTTGCTGTTCAAAAATCTTTTTTTGGATTGGTGTTCTTTGCAACAATAGCCATTCGAACAATTCTATTAAATCACGCGTCAGTCCTTTGTGTGCTAACAAAAAATCATGAACTTGCTCTAATGTTCCATCTTTCGGTTTCTTGTTGCTCCATAATACGCTATGCAGTAAAGATTTCTGCAGGTGTGAATTGTGAGTCCCTGTTTCTAATATTTTTTTAGCATTTTCAATAAAATTTGTATCATCCATCAACGTAAGCCGACGAAATCCTTTTGCCAACTGACTATTGAATCCCATCATATCATCTTCTACAATTTTGCCCTCGGCTTGTGCTATCAAAATATGCGGTAATCCCCTTTTATAAATTTCATCCGGGGTATCAAGATGCAGAAAATCCATCATTTTCTGCAAATTAATATTACCAGTTTTATTTAATAAACGAATTTCACTTAAAAGTCTCTGCCCACGCAAATTTGCTGTTGCAGAGCGAATATTATTTAGCACATATTCTTTAGCCTGCTTCTCTAAATGTAATAAACATCCGGCAGGAAGATAAGGCATATCAGATTCAATTTGTCGATCAATACGGAGTTCCGGACGACTGGAAAGTGATTGGAAACGTTTTGTAAAATTAAAATGTCGATTTTGGGGTGCAATAAAATCAAGAACGGTTAAATGAGATTTCTCATCATCTAAACGCAAGCCGCGGCCTAATTGTTGCAAAAACAGAGTAAGACTTTCTGTAGGTCGTAAAAAGAGAACTGTATTAACACATGGAATATCTATTCCTTCGTTATATAAATCAACAGTAAAAATAAACCGAATTTCTCTATTTTCAAGTTTGCGTTGCGCTTGATGGCGTAACTCTTTATCCGAATTTCCGCTTAACGCAATAGCAGGAATACCATTACTTTTACAAAACTCAGCCATGAATTCCGCATGGGCTACACTCACACAAAAACCTAATCCACGAACACAATTCATATCTGCCACATTTTGCTCAGTTTGGCTCATCACCCACTTTGCGCGAGCAGTGTTTCCTTCTAATTTTTGTCGAAGTTGAGTAATATCATAACCACCGCGTTTCCATGCAACAGATGAAAAATCAAGACCATCAAGGTCAGGAATTCCATAATAATGAAAAGGACTCAGCAGAGCTCTTTCAATAGCCTCAGGCAAACGAATTTCATGAGTAAATGCGCCAAAATCACCACGAATATCTGCTCCATCAGTTCTTTCAGGTGTAGCCGTTAATCCAATCAACGATAGAGGTTTTATGTGATTAATAAGTTTTTGATAAGAATTCGCACTGGCATGATGAGCCTCATCAAGAACAACATAATCAAAATGATTAGGAGCAAATTCGTCAAAATTTCTACTATTCCAACTTTGAACTGTACAAAACAAATAATCACTTTGTTCTATCTTTTTACCACCAACAACAAGGTCGCCAAAATTACCATCTCGTAAAATTTGTCGAAATGCTGCACGAGCTTGTTTCAATATTTCTTCACGATGCGCAACAAAAAGTAACCGTTGTCGTCCGGTTTTAGTTTTACAAAATCGCTTGTAATCAAAAGCTGCAATCATTGTTTTGCCGGTACCGGTTGCGGAAATAATTAGATGTTTATGTTTCCCGGCATTTCGTTCAGCAAAAATATCATCAAGAATAACTTTTTGAAATCCATAGGGTCGCAAATCAAAAAACGAAATCGTGTCTTCCGTTTGTAAAGCTCCACGTTCTTTAGAAAGTGCCTTCCCAAATATTTCTAAATCTTTTTCAAAGCATGGTGTGAATTCCGAATTGTCTTCCCAATGAGATTCAAAAGTTGCGATAACATGTTGCCATAAATGTTCTGATTCATACTGACTTATTTTTGCAGTCCATTCCAAGCCTTCATCAAGTGCTGCTTTCGATACATTGGCTGATCCGATATATGCAGATCCAAAACCTGTATTGCGATGAAATAAATAAGCTTTTGCATGAAGACGAGTTCGTTTAGTGTCATAAGATATACGAATTTCTGTATTAGGTAATTTCAGCAATTCTTTTATTGCTTTTAAATCCGTTGCTCCCATATATGATGTCGTGGCTATCCGAAGACGCGGGCCACCATCATGTGCAGGATTTTTTGTAAATTCGCGTAAAGTTGGAAGTAAAGGCAAAACGCCTGCATATTTGATAAATGACACTAACCAATCTGCTTTATCACAAGTGGCAAGTTCTTTTATAAGTTGAGTCCTTAAAGCGGGGCTGCGCGACGAGCCAGTTAACAATGCTGAAACAGAAAGTGGAATATCAGAGCGTATTTCTTTTGCAACAAGTGGCGGTTCCGGTTTTATTTGTTGTAATGCTTGTGTTGATAAAGGTTGTAAAGCTTTTAATATCGAACACATAACCTCCGGACTTTGGAATGTTTTTGCTAATATTTCAGCAAGTTTATCTCCTTTCCTTCCTGAAATTATTTCACTAATAAAAAACGCTATTTCTTTCGCTAATGGCTTGGCCAAACGATGCTGAAGTTCTTCCGGGTCAAATTCCGACCATATTGCTCGGTCTAACAAACCAGCATTTTCAAGTCGTTTTTGTAATTTTGCGGTATGTAGAAGATCGTAAAATCCGACCGGCAGATTCATTTCGTTTTTGTCATCCATTTGAAGATTTTCATTAATTATTATTGTGTAGATTTATCAGATAACTTTCATATCATATCAGAATTAAAGCTCATTGTCAAAATGTAATTTTCATAAATTATTCATAAAACAATGAATATTGCGTTTCACGGCCTCAGCGAAACCGGCTACAAAATACAACCGACAAATTTTGTCGATTGAAATTCGAGTAATCCAATTAAATATTCCTAATGAAATAACAATATATTCTTTGGTCATAATCAACAACTTGTCCCGAGGCCACAGGCAATCGTGGAAGCTATGAAATAACGTGCTATCGCACGGTTAATGAACATTTTTCAAGTAAATAACGTTGCGCACCCCATTATTACACTTTTTCTGTTGAATATTTCTTGTTGAATATTTTTCTGTTTAAAGCACTAAAATATTCTTATTTTAGAGCTTTGGGAATGTATTCATTCAGTTTTTTGTCAACACAGTTAATATCAAACTTCGCGAATCTCTGGATTCCATTCTCAATCGGAATTAAGGGCCACTCATTCCCGATTAACGGCTGAGCATATTTTATAAAATCATCGGTTACGTCAAGTCCGTCATCCGACAACCACTCTTTCGGTAAACATCTTTCTGAATTAGCAACGATTCCAAGCGGAACTTTATCATAATAAATTTCGTAATTTTCTCCCGGCTTGCGTAAAAGAGTTGCCATCCATCCGCTGCCGTCATTCAAAGCAATTTCCACAGCTTTTCTTCCTACTTGATAAGCTTCTTCAGCGTCAACGGTTGAAGAATAAATTGAAGTTGAGCGTTGAAGAACACCGGGCACCTGCCCTGTTGCCTGTCCACGAACGCTTAATCCGACTTTATTCAAATAATTTGTAACGACCCGTGCAACGGTTGTTCTGCTTGCTCCATATTCGATATGACCAAATCCGTCACGCGCTTCTCCGAGAGAGCCGCAGTCGAATCCCTCGCTGACCACAACGATGCATCTCCCCTCTTCCCGCAATTTTTTATTAACATTTTCCGCGAGTGATTCCAGATTATGATGAGCTTCCGTTAAATAAAGTTGGATTGGATATTCGCGGTTAGGGTCGGCAAGCCGTGCTGCTGCGGGAATAAATCCGGCGGTTCTGCCCATTGCCTGAAAGACTGAAACGCATTCAGAAGGATACATTCCGTTATTTTCCTGGATTGTGTTTTGAATAATGCTTGCCCAGTAACGCGCCGCGCTACCGTAACCGGGTGTGTGATCGATTATTGTAAATTCCGTATCACCGAGATCGTTGTCAATTGTTTTTGGAACTCCCACT
>QMOL01000177.1 GCA_003648225.1 Chlamydiota bacterium | reverse complement strand
TAAAAGTTGGCTCATCGCTTCAATCGAAAACAATTGGCGAAAATCACACTTTGCTTTCGAGTAGTGATTTCGGTGCCAAGCTTTCGCTTGACAACGGTGGCGTTTTAACATTGGACGGAGGAAAAATTGCTTGTCAAAACTTTTTTAAGAATTCAGGATCAACTTTTAATTTTAATGACGGGGAATTAATAGCTAATGCCGGCGGCGGAGGTATAAATTTTGAATGGGGAGAATTTCCGTTAGTGCTTAATGGAATTTCGCAAAGCAAAAATCCTCATCTTATTTTCGATGGCGTTTTTTTCCCTTACGTTTATACCGATTTTTCCGTTGCGACAGGAGTTAACAGCCGCGCATCTTTAACGGTAGCTGATCATTCAAGAGTCCTTGGTAATACTGATGCAGCCGTTGAACCCGGCTCGACAGCTGATATTATTATCTCTGGCAGTTCGGAATGGCAGCCAACTAATCTTGTCTTAGGCAGTTATGGAGCCGCTTCGCTTGTTATTACAAATTATTCGCGTCTTATTGAATGTCAGGATTTTTATATTGGACGACATGGAGGCTCAACAGGGATAGTTACAATTGCCGATAATTCGAGTTGGGATAGTTATTGGAATAGTTCTGTTGCAGAGAGTGGATATGCCGAGATTTCTATTTTGGATAATAGTTATATGAAATTCATCGGCCAAATTCAGGACGTTGTTTTCGGAAAATATTCAGCTGCGGAAGCTAAAATTACCGTTTCGGACCCAGGATCGAAATTTGAAATTCTTACCACAGGAAATCCGGTTTATATTTTTGGTGATTCCGGTTTAGCTTCACTTGTAATCTCAAATGGAGCTTCAGCGTATTTTGATAAATTTACCGAATTGGGTTTTAACACAAGTGGGCGGGGGAATGTTATTGTTACAGGTGGCGGTTCGAAATTCCAGATTGATAATGCTGTGTGGATGGGGTATGAAGGTCATTCTGCAATGCAGGTGCTTGATGGTGCAACATGTATATGGAGTACAACTCAACTTGGCGAGTTTTCGCGCGGAATTGGTGAGATCATTGTCAGCGGCACGGGAAGCTATTGGCACTGCGGCGGAGCTACTATAGGAAGATATGGAGTAGGAAATGTTCTTGTTACGAACGCCGCGGTTATGGAAATCAGCGGTGACTGCATGCCCGGTAATTATGATGGCAGTTACGGTAATATTATTATTACCGGTACCGGTTCACTTTGTCATATAACAGGTACTTTGAGTATGGGAAATTCAAATTATACTCACGCTACGGGAATTGTTACTATTGTAAATGGTGGACGAGTTGTTGTAGATAATGGTGTTGCAATGGGATACAACAGTGTATTGACCGGTAATGACGGAACTTTACAAGGGAATGTCGAAAATACTTACGGACAAATTAATCCCGGATCAAGTGCAGGAATTTTAACCATCGACGGAAATTTTGAACAAAAAACAGATGGCGAAATTAATATCGAACTCGGCGGGACTGTCTTAAGTGATTATGACCGTCTTGTTGTTACAGGAGTGTCAACTCTTGCTGGAACGTTGAATGTTACTGCAATTTCCGGATATACTCCGGTAAACGGAGATACTTATCAGATCTTTAGTTGGGGTGGCGGAACAGCCGGAACATTTGATGATGTAAATCTTCCTGCGCTTTCAACCGGACTTGAATGGTCAACGAATTTGTTATACAGTGCGGGGGAACTACATGTAATTCCCGAGCCGTGTTTTTATTTATCATTTATTATTTATTGCGCCCTGTATTTTCGACTTTCCTTTTTTAGTCGCTCTGCAATATTTTCTTGATAATTCCTTGATCAATGCTTGTCTCTCAGTTAATGTGTTACAAAGAAGAGAGCCGAGTTATGCACAATTTTAATTTACTCCGACGAGCTGTGTTAAAAGCTAATTCCCATAAATTAAAATTGTGGATAACTCTTAAAGTATTCCATTTACACGACAATAGGTACTTCGCACACTTTTTACAGTCACAGTCAGGTTGTATTTTGACTGCTTATTATGTTATAATAATATAATAAAAAGTTGAATTTGTTCATTTTTTAATGCGTATTAAATATTAGAGGAATAAAAATATGGGACGACCACCACGAATAGAAGGCGAGGATCTCTGGTATCATGTATTTAATCGCGGTAATGAAAAGCGGGATGTTTTTTTTAGTGATTCTGAGCGCACATATTTTCTTGATTTCCTTTTTGAAAGTGCCGAAACTTTCAATGTAGAGGTTCATAATTACGCACTCATGTCTAATCATTTTCACTTGTTTATACGCACACTTGAGCCAAATCTTTGTAGGTTTATGCAAGGGTTTATGAATAAATTTGTTAAAGTTTATAATACCAAAAGAGAAAGAGTTGGTAGGCTTTTCCAAGGTCCATACCGTGCTATAGTTGTGGATTCTAATGAATATGGGCACGAACTTTCACGATATATTCATTTAAATTATGTGCGTGGGCATAAATGGAAAAATGTGTCGGTTCGGAAGCGTTTGGAAGCCCTTAATGAGTATCCTTGGTCAAGTTATCGTGTTTACGCCGGATTAGAAGAGCCACATTGGCCAATAAAGTCATCTGAAATACTTTCTGATTTTGGCGCTACACTTGAAAAGCAGCGAAAGCAGTATGCCAGATATGTAAAAGAAGGATTGCTGAAAGAAATTGATCCTTTTGCTGATGTTGTGGCACGATCAATTCTTGGTGGCGAAGGCTTTGTTCATTCGATTAAAGAATTATTAAAAGGTTCTGCGCGTCATGATGCAACTGCAGCACATATTTCGCTTCGGTTACTATCGCCTGAACTTGATGAAGTCATTACATCCGTTGAGAAAGAATATGATATTTTGCGTGATTTGTTTCTTGTGCCCGGGATATCACGGTCTAATAAGTTGATGCATGTTCGGGAAGCGAGAAATGTTTTTCTTTGGGCAGCCGCCAAAGTATGTACCGGTCGACTTACATTATGGGAAATTGGTGCTCGAGCTGGTGGAATAACTGCTTCAGCGATTGCTTCTGCGCGTCAAAGAGTAGAAAATCAAAAGTTAAAAAATTCAATTTTATCAGAACATTGTCGTTCGGTTCTTGCACGAATGGGTCTTGAAGAATCAACGCTTCCAGCAGATCGTTGGTCGCATATGTATATGCGTCTTGCGGTTTATAATAAAAAATTTGGTCATTGTCTTGTGCCGTATAAATATTTGGCCGACCCGCAACTTGGAAAATGGGTTCAGGCACAGCGAGCGATGATTGAGGATAAACATGTGGCAGATAATCCTGAACTTTGCAATCGAATTAAAAAGTTGAATAAGTTGGGATTTTCATGGAAATTGGGGGAAACAGGCAGAAAATGGGAGAAAATGTTTGATAAACTTAAAGCGTTTGCTTTGCTTTTCGGGCATTGCAATGTGCCAAATAAATGGGAGCCTAATCTGCAACTTGCTAATTGGGTGAATGAACAACGAAAATTGGCAAAACAAAACCGACTCGAAAAGACTCGAAAAGAACGATTGGAGGAGTTAAACATCGATTGGGGTACTTCGCACACTTTTTACAGTTAGCTTGTTTTCAAGTGAGCGAACAAGCCCAATTTGAGCAAAAATATAAAAGTTGGATGAATGAATTGTAATCCGCCAGTCGAATCGACAATGGGAAAAATAATATTTAATCAAAGATTAATATTTGTACAAACTACCTCAAATGAATAAAAAGACAATAGTTGACTGTAAAAAGTGTGCGAAGTACCCTTTCTGGTCTGGCGGATGTGCGGGGATGCTACTGTTGCCGGCGCACAGGGATCGGTTGCGGATGTAATGGTTTCTGACACAGCAGAATGGCAGCCGACAAATCTTGTCGTTAGAAGTTACGGCACTGCTTCGCTCATTATCACAAATAATTTGTTTCTTGATCAATGCCGGGATTTTCATATTGGTCAACACGCCGATTTGACAGGAATTGTTACTATCACAAAAAATTCAAGCTGGAATAGTTATTGGAAGACTTATGTTGCAGAACACGGACTTGGTATTATTTCAATTTCTGATAGCAGCACTATAAAATTAGACGCGCAAAGTCAGGATGCTTATTTTGGCAGGTATTCAGGATCAGAATCCAGAATAACTATTTCTGATCCCGGCTCAGAATTAGAAATTTTAACCACTTCAAAACCTATTTATATTTTTGGAGATTCAGGTTCGGCTTTGCTTGTGATTTCAAACGGTGCTTCAACATTTATTGGAATGGCGGCGGATATGAATTTATCGGTGGAGAATTTCTTGTAGGGCGATATGGTTACGGAACTGTTCTTGTCGAAAATGGCGCGATTATGAAAAGCAGCGGTTATAGCGAACTTAGTTCTTATGATGGAAGTTATGGTAGCGTAACTATTACCGGTGCAGGTTTACTTTGGCATGCAAGTGGCAGCTTAAAAATTGGAACTACATGTAATTCCCGAGCCGTGTTTTATTTATTATAGGAAATTTATTATTTGTTCGGAAGTGGAAGAGAGGATATTATTTAAAAAGAATATAATTTTTCATGCATTGGGCGTACTTTTACCTAATGAGATCCAATAATTTCCGCGCATTCGCCGAGAGTTAACGTTAATTTTTCAAATTATCTTTTCCTTTTGCGTAATTTTTCGGAGTTGTTCCAAAAACCTTTTTAAATGTCCTCACAAAATAACTTTGGTTATTAAACCCCGCTTTTATAGCCGCTTCGTTTACTTTGATATTTTCTTCCACAAGCAATCTTGCTGCTTCGCCGATTCGCAGTCGCAGGAGAAAATTAATTGGTGGCAGACCGGTTATTTCTTTAAAAATTCTTCGATAAACAGGTATACTCATGTCAGCTTCTTTTGCCAGCTGCCTTAAAGTAATAGGATTTACAAAATTATGTTTCATAAAATTAAGAGATCTTTCAATTTTGAATAGGATATCTGTTTTAGGAGCATCTAAATGGCAATAATCTCTGCAAATTTTTATAACGATCATTTTGAATATAGATTCTGCAGCCATTTTATTCCAAGGCAGTTTATTATTATATTCTTTTTCTAAAAGTTTAAGCAAAGCAGTAATTTCATTTATCTGACTTGAATTTAAATGCAGTTTGGATTTAAAACCGTGACTTTTCCGCAAAGTCGGTTCCAAATCGAATAATACGTTGAATCCTGGCAGCCCGTTAAACTCTTCACGCAAAGCATTAAATTTATCATGGCAATAAACAATATTGATAAGATGCAGATTCTTCAGTTTTGTAAATCCGTGTGCCTGTTCGCCGTCTATAACAAAAATATCGCCGGGTTTTAACGGATATTCATCTTCTTCAGTAATATGAACTCCCGAACCGCTGATAATAAAAACAATTTCACCGAAATTGTGTTTATGAAAAGCTACAACGGGTTGATCTTTTTCTTCTACAACGCGGAAATCAGAATTTGGGAAAAGTGTTTCTTTTGAAAAAACAATTGGTTTGACTTTTTTTTTCATTTTAATTTTGCTTTCTTTTGCTTTAAATTATTTTGCTCAATTTCTTTTTTGAAATTAGCCAATTAAGAAACTCGGGAGTATAAATGTGATAAACTTACTATTATAATACCAAAAATGACACAAAATGTAAATTACTTACTTGGAGCACTTCTTGACATTTGATTATTTTTATGCTAAAATGTACAAACAAATATGTGGTTTCTGTAATTTAACTTTTTAACAAAAGGAGAATCTAATGAAAAAAACAATTCTATTAATGGTCGCAATGTTAATGTTTGTTGTGGTCGGACGCGTAATTGCGTTTACTGTAGAACTTGATCCGATTACACCGCTGACCGGCTATACCAGTATGGCTGAATGGAATACTGATGGTGATTTTGAAAATTGGGCATACAATCCCCATCTTATAGATGTCCAAGTATCAGGCGGGAATTTTATTGCAAAGGATGATGGTGTTGACCCGGTTATGAGTTTGAATATTGACGCATTAACACCTCCCGACTCGCGGATGGAACTTGCTACAGCTATAGGCACAGTATTTGAAGTTAGAATGCAATTTGCTACTAATACTTTAAATCCCCGCGTAGATTTTTGGGCTACTATTAACGGAGCCGGTCCCGGATCATTCCCTCCGATGCAATTTGCCGCTGCAGGCGGCTCGATTCCGGATGTTCCAACTGATGGTGCATTTCATGTTTTCCGCATAACTCTTGAAGCGGGCGACCATTATATTGGTAATCTAAACGCGCTTAGATTAGACCCTGTTGCTGATGCTTCTCCAATCGGTGAAACTTTTAAAGTTGATTATTTCCGCATAGCTAATGTTACTAATCGGGTTGTTGTTCTTCAAGTTGATGGAACACCGCTTCCCTCATACACAAGTCTTGCTGAATGGAATACAGATGGAGATCTTGAAAATTGGATGTTGAG
>QMOL01000176.1 GCA_003648225.1 Chlamydiota bacterium | reverse complement strand
GATGACAACAATTATTCATCGCTCAGCAAGAATTTTAAATATCGAAATGGATGAAGCAGGAGCTCGCGAAATTGCCGGCAGATCACGTGGAACACCGCGAATCGGTAATTTTCTGCTTAAGCGCGTTCGCGATTACGCGCAGGTCCGCGCTGATGGAATTATCACCCGGCAAGTTGCCGATAAAGCCTTGAAAATGCTCGAAATCGATGAACTCGGTCTCGATGAAATGGATAGAGCTTATCTTGAAGCTCTGATACATAAATTTGACGGCGGACCGGTCGGAATAAAAAACCTTGCCGTCTCTATTGGTGAAGAATCAGACACACTTGAAGAGGTTTATGAACCGTATTTAATTCAGCAGGGCTTTGTTAAAAGAACATCTAAAGGAAGAATCGCAAATCCAATTGCTTATAAACATCTTAACGCGGAACACCTTTTGCGTGGAGAGAGCAATTTATTTTAAACAAAAAGGGGAAGAAATGTATAAAATTACTAAAATTCTAATCGCTTTACTCTTAATATTTTTTGTGTCCCAAAAAATATCGGCTTCAACAAATTACGTATCAAAATCCGGCGGAAATATTCCCCCGTTCGATTCGTGGGAAAATGCCGCAACAAATATTCAGAGCGCTGTTGATGCGGCTTCGGAAGATAATCTTGTTCTGGTAAATGATGGAACATATTATCCCGGAAGTCAGATTGATGTTACAAAAAACATAACCGTTAAAAGTCTTAACGGCGCGAAAAAAACTATTGTTGACGGTGAAAACACAAGCAGATGTTTCTATGTTAATGCCGGCGATACAATTGACGGCTTTACCATTACAAACGGTTACAGTACGGAAGGCGGTGGAATACATTGCCGACAGGGCGGAACGGTTATTAATTGCACAATTAGCGGTAATTCCGGTGGCGGAATCTATTTTTATCTCGCTGGCGGCATAGTCGAAAACTGCATCATAAACGGTAACTCGGGCTATGGAGTGGTTTGTTATTCCGGCGGCACAGTTCAATTCTCTACAATAAGCAAAAATTCTGACGGAGGGGTCTTTTGTAATTATGGCGGCACAGTTCAAAATTGTACAATTACTGAGAATACAGGCGCAAACGGCGGAGGAATTAATTGTAACCAAAAAGCCGAAATTAAAAACTCTCTCATAATTAATAACTCGGCAAGCGGTAATGGCGGAGGGATTTATATGAGCACTCCCGCATCTTCCGCGATTAATATCACTTTCGCTAATAATACGGTTGCGGAAAATTCTGCAACAGGTAACGGCGGCGGAATTTACAGCATTAAACCAATAGAATCATATAATTCAATAATATATGATAATGCCGCTTCAGCCGATTCCCAAATTAATAATAATGTCGCGACGTATTACTGCTGCATCGAAAATGGAGATTTGTCAAACTCTTCTATCACAAATAATCCCGATTTTTACTCGGATGTTAATTTCCATTTTGTCGATGGATCACCGTGCATAGATGCCGGAACTAATCTGCCGGGAATTTTCTCCGAAAAAGACCGGGACGGTAAGCCAAGAGTGCTGGATGGAATTGTTGATATAGGCTGTTATGAAGGTCCGATACCTGAACCCGGCTATTTAATATTTATCATTTGTTGTTTGTCATTTATTAGTAGAAAATTCATCACGGGCGCATAAGTGTATCGGGATAAATTAAGAAATATTTAAATTATGAATTGGCGTAATTCATCTCAAATTGCAGTCGTAAAAAATTCGGATAATAAATATCCGGAGATTCCGCCTTTTCATCCTCCCGCAAAATATCCCGAATTATCTTTTCTGCCGGATTTTCCTGTTGATGAAAATAATTCCGTTTATTCCTCCGTTCGTGAAACCTTAAATCTCCTTTTTCCCGGTGCGGAAAATCCGGATTGGAACCCTCTTGCCGAAATCGTTTCGCCCGGTGATACAGTTGTTTTAAAACCTAATTTTATTAAAGAATGCCACGAAACAAAACCGGATGAATGGGAACAAGTCATTACTCACGGCTCGGTTATCCGCGCTGTCTGTGATTATGCTCTGCTTGCCCTAAAAGGAAAAGGTAAAATTATAATTTGTGATGCGCCTCAGACTGACAGTTCATTCGACAAAATATGTCGGGTGTCAGGCACAAAAAATGTCGTTGACTGGTATAATTCATGGTCGGGAATTAAAATTAATCTCCTCGACCTTAGAAAAGAAGAATGGCAGTCAAAAGATGATGTCATTATCAATCGACAAAAATTGCCGGGTGATCCTGAAGGGTATGTGGCTGTAAATCTCGGCAAAAAAAGCGAGTTCTACGGAATTAATCCTAAACACGGATTCTATGGCGCGGATTACGATACATCCGTTACCCATAAACATCACCACGATGATGTTCACGAATATCTGCTCGCTTCAACTGTTATGAACGCGGATGTGGTTATTAATTTACCGAAACTTAAAACTCACAAAAAAACAGGAATCACCTGCGCAATAAAAAATCTCGTCGGAATTAACGGCGATAAAAACTGGCTGCCGCATTATGTTCTCGGCTCACCCGAAAACGGGGGAGACCAGTTCCCGAAATCAGGAATTAAGGAAAGCAGCGAACGTGTGTTAATGACATCGCTGAAAAAAATTCTTTATCGTTCACCGCAATGGGTAAATCAGCTATTCCGACCCGTAAAAAAAATCGGAAAAATAATTTTCGGCGATACACATAAAATTGTTCGAAGCGGGAATTGGCACGGCAATGACACAACATGGAGAATGGCTGTGGATTTGAACAAGTGCTTTTTCTATTATTCCCCCTTTCTTAAAGGGGGTGAGGGGGATGTCTCTTCAAACACAGATGTCAGGTGTCAGGAAAATTCCCCCTTTGAAGGGGGATTAAGGGGGATGTCAAATCCAAAATCTTCACGTAAATATTTCGCTCTCGTAGACGGAATAATCGCAGGTGAAGGAGAAGGCCCGCTCGCTCCTGACGCAAAACCGTGCGGTCTTATCATCGCCGGGCAAAATCCTGTGGCTGTTGACGCGACATGCGCGTGGCTTATGGGATTTGACATCAACAAAATTCAATTCACGAATCAGGCATTCAAATTAAAAGAAATTCCGCTTACAAATTTTTTCGCTGAAGATGTTGACATTCTCAGCAACGAAAAAAAATGGGAAGGAAAACTCGGTGAACTGCAAAATGTCAAAACCTTCAAATTCAATCCCCATTTCGGCTGGAAAGGCGCAATCGAAAGAGAATAAAAGCCAACTGGTAAGAGGAAAAGATAATGCGTGATGTTCAAAAAGCGCAAAAGAAAAAATAGTGTTATTTCATATGAAAAAAATATCAACTCTCTTATTATTATCCACCGCCCTTTTTCTATCAACATTTTTTGTCGGTTGCAAACCGCAGGAAGAGCCGATAGCTCTTGAAGATATACTAACCAATTTTTCAAATAATGTTGTTGAGAAAAAATCACCGGTAGAAAAACCGGTTGAAATTAAACAGCAGCAAATCCCGGAAAATCAATTTGAAGGCGAGATAACGGATATTGTTGAAAATCCTACAAATGTGATTTTAAAGGGGATGGCTTTTTTGTCTAACGGTTTACCGGTTACCAATGAATTTATTATTTGTTCTATTCCTAAAAAGAAATCGAAAGCGAAATCGTTTGACTGTAAAGTTATACCTGAAAGTGATGGTAGTTTTACAATATCAAATCTTACAACCGGAAGTGCAAAAATTCAATTATCACTTCCGGGTTATAATTTTCTAATAACGAATATACTTTTTACATTGCCGGAAACAAAATTAGAAGTTATTTTTCATGAGAATCCGATGGCAAGAATTTCCGGAATTGTTCTGCGTGAGCAAGATGGTAAACCGGCAGAAGGAGTAATTGTTAAAGCATACACATACATTGGGGTTGAATATAAACCCTATAATTATTGCACAACAGATAAAAACGGAAAATTTTCACTTGCGTTACATGAATGGCACGGCTCTCTTGATGACATAATAATTGATGACCCCGGTTTTGGAAAAGTGGTTAAACGAATTAGTTATGGGACAACTTTTGTTAAAATTATTTTGCGGCAGTCGGGTAAGGTAATCGGCAAAGTGATGACAAGAGACAAAAAACCTGTTCCGGGAATTAATATATCGTTAAATTTTATTAATTTTACAGGAAATTCAAATAGCAAATTAAAATGCGAAAATGATTCCACATCCTATATGACAGTTTCCGATGCGAATGGTAATTATAAATTTTCAAATGTCATCGCACAGGCAAAATATGGATTTGAAATTGATGATATGGGATCAGGTTTTTCTTTACCGGATGGGTATTATGGGGAAAAAATTACTATCAATGTTGAGCCAAATAAAACTAAAGTATGTAATTTAATAGTTTCCAAGAATACTGTTATTGCTATTAAAGTAAAAGATTATTGCGGATATCCGGTTTTGAAATATGAACTTAAATGTGGAATGGAATATAAAGATAATGTTCATACCACATTAGGATGTGGTATTGATCTTTCTGCTGACGGTTGGTATTATGTTAAGACGATGCGCGGCGGGAGCGGTATTTTATCGTGTAGAGTTTCAGAAAATGAAAACGGTTTGAATTTAATTACAAATAACATTCCTTTTTCCGGTACCGGCACCAATTATATTATATTAACATTTCCACACTTTGAACCAAATATTACGGGTTATATTTTTGAGCCCGATGGCTTTCCGGCAAAAAAAGGTTCTGTTGGAATTAGTTTTAAAAATAATTATGTGAGTGCAACTGCTGACGAAAAGGGTTATTTTGAAGTACAAGGTTTGAATGTAAAGAATGGAGAATTAATCAATTTAAATGCTTACTCAAAATCCGGTGAATCTAACTTTAAAACAAATTTACCTTCCGGAAGCAGAAATGTAGTATTGAACCTTTTACAAGCCAACAAACTTATAGGAAATGTTTTTCTTAATAATTTAAACACTCCTGCTAAAAGGTTTGAGATTAATATAGATGATTGCAGGTATGGTGTGAAACGGACGGTAGACGGGTCATTTAGCCTGATTATGCATAAAACCAAAGGAACTATAACTATTTCTGTTGATGGATATTCATCTGAAAGGTTTGAGTATGATTTTTTAAATGATAATGTTTGTGATGCCGGCAATATTATTCTCAAAGCTAAAGAAGAAAAATAATTGGATTTTTTCACCACGAAGAACACGAAGGTCACGAAATTAAAATAAAAGATTTAAGTATCTTAATTATTAATCCTGTAAATCATGTAAATCCTGGTAAAAATTTTTATTTTTTAATTGTTAATATATAATCAAGAACAACTTGACATAATGATGCATATCATATATAATATACATAATGAGAATACAAAATCTTAAAAATGTAGTCTTGGATACAAATGTTTTCGTAAGTGCTCTGTTTTCTAATCAGGGAGCTTCATTTAAAATTTTAAATTTATTGCTTAATTTGGCAGAGAAAAAAGTAATAATTAATAATGTGTCTGTAGCCACTATTTTAGAATTAGAAGATGTTATATTCAGGCAAAAAAACAGAGATAAATATTTATATTTAAATGATAACGATTTGAAATTATTTATTGATGATATAGTTTTAATATCAAATAAAGTGAAAATTAACTATCTTTGGCGACCTTTTTTGAAAGATAGCGGTGATGATAAAATATTTGAAACAGCTTTTAATGGTAATGCAGAATATATTATTACTCATAATATTAAAGATTTTAAAAATGTAAAAGAAAAATTCGGAATAGATGTTATTACGCCGAAACAATATCTGAAAATAATCGGAGATATAAAATGAATATAGCATTAAGATTACCCAACTCACTTGGTTCAGAACTAAAATCCTTTGCAAAGAAAGAAGAAATATCAATGAATCAATTTATTGTAACCGCTGTTGCGGAAAAAATGTCGGCTGTTAAAACTTATGACTATCTTCAAGAAAGAAGTCAGAAAGGAAGCCTTAAACATCTTAAAAATATCTTGAACAAAGTACCGGATAGAAAACCAGAACCGGCAGATGAGATTTAACAGAATGATTTATTTGCAAATTTATTTCATTAGGACATTAAAATCATTTCGACAGGCCTGCCCCGATAGTATAGCGTATCGGGTATTTACAAGATTTACAGGATAATTAATAGTTCTGTTATAATATATTAATGCTTGTAAACAGATTTAAGTTTTAAGTAGTTAATACGCCATAGGTGCACTTTTAAAGTAAAAATGCTTAATCGTACTCCCATAAATGAAATTAAAAATTAAAATAATGATTCTGTCAATAAATGATTCTGTCAATAAATGATTCTGTCAATAAATGATTCTGTCAATAAAAAATGATTTTGTCTCAAATGATTTTGTATAATAAAATAATTCTGTTTTTGATGTTCTTTTCTTTCGCTGCTTTTGCATTG
>QMOL01000175.1 GCA_003648225.1 Chlamydiota bacterium | reverse complement strand
TTTGTGGAAAACTTTTTAAAAATAATAATAAAAATGCCGTTTTAAACTTTCGTGTCAGCAGAACAATAAATCCTTCAAATTTTGGAATAGATGATGACAGGGATCTTGGGGTCGCGATAGGAAACCCTATTTTTATAACTGATTTCGGCTTTTACGGCAAAGAAAAATGGAAAGATGATTTTAACTATAGATGGGCAGGTAAAAGCGCACGATGGGCAGAAAAAGCAAACTCTAACGGCGTGATAAATATTTTTTATCTCGTAAGTCATCCGGATATTACAAATAATCCTGTTAATTTATCTTTTTATCTTAACGGTGAAGAAATTGTAACTAAAAATTTGACAAATTCAAACTGGCAAGAAATTCAAATGCACGCGAATACTAATTCCTGGAATGATATTAACGCTATAATTGATAGGACATGGTTGCCTGAAACTTATAATATTGATGATAAACGGGAATTGGGTTTCGCGATTAAATGTAAATAATATTTTTTTGAAATTTTGATCTAATATGAATAATAATTTTGTAAATCGTTTGTCCCGTGCTGTTTTGCTTTTTTTTGTTGTTGCCGGCATAATATCTTTGTGGGCTTATTATAGCCCGGGACATGATTGGCAGTATATCCGTAATACCTGCTATATTACTTTTAGCGTTTTTTTATTATTAAGCGTTGTTTTTCCATTAGGCGGATTACTGCTTCTCAGTTTTTGTGCACCATTGCTCAGTGCTATTCCTTTATATCTTACCAAAGGCAGCCCTTATCCGATTGTATTATTCGCGGGCGCGGGATTTATTGTCGGCTGGTTAATTAATGAAATGATTCATTCAGCCACTGATCAATCTTTTGTTGGAAGAGGTTGGCTTTTTGCTTTTGCGGCATTAATGATTATCAGTGCTTTAGGCACCTTCTTCCGATATTGCCCACCGTGGTTATGGAATACTCCGACCCTTCTTTCAGAAATTGTTAATTATAAAAGCATGACCCGGAGTGATGCGGTTCGATACACAATGTTTGTTTTTGCAAATGCTTTAATCGGAATTCTGATTATTTGTGCTGTGCGAAATATTTTGAGTAAATTTAAAAACAAATCCATAAATGTTCAAACTATAATTATATGGTCAATCTTGCTCGGCGGCGCTTGCGCGGCAGGTTTTGCTATTTATCAAGTTACAAATAATATTACATTTTGCGCGAATAAGGCTTACTACTGGATTCGTTTAAAACGAGTAAACGGAACATGCACAGATCCAAATGCTCTCGGCGCGTTTATTTCTTTATGTGTAACGATTTCATTATTAAAGATTGCTTTCAGCGGATCGAATAAAACTATATTAGCCTGGCTGCAAAGGTTATTGGCTATTATTTTAACTGTCGTTTTTCTGCTTGCAATTCAATATTCAGGTTCAAGAACTGCTTTACTTTCAACATTGTTAGCTTTTTCCTGTGCTATTTTTGTCGGGATTTATTATTATACAAATTTATTTACAAAAGGCTTAAAATATTCAAAATTTATTAAATATTCTGTTATTATTTTTATGATAGGTGTTTATGCCGCCGGAATTGTTTTATTGCCTAAAGCTATTAATTATACTGATAAAAATCTTCGTGTGACAAGTAAAAGCACTTCTCTTAAACGGCGTATGAAAAGAGATTTTAGATTGTTTAAAAGAGACGGTGGAGGAATACTAAGCCTGATTAATGATAAAAGACGGCTGATGTACTGGAAATACGCAAGAATTATGTGGAAAAATTATCCGTTTTCAGGTATCGGCTTAGGCGCTTATGTTGTTGAACTGCCAAATTACACTGCTGCAAAGAAAGAACGTTTATTCAGAGTTGACAACGCATGCAATTATTATTTGCATTACGGCGCTGAAATGGGATTCCCTGCCATAATATTTATGGGATTGTTTTTTGGCTCGTTGATCGTTATGATGATAAAAGGGCTTAAAAAATCTTCATCGCTTTCAACTTTTGATTTGCATCAAAGATTTGTTATGCTGATTGCTCTGCCAATTTATCTGATAATCTTGATTTTCGGTGTGCATACTCTTGCGTATGAATTTAATATCGCTTTTTCTGTTCTAATGGGGGTTATGGCTTCATATCAGCCCTCTCTTAAAGATAATAATAAAATTAAGCCAACAATTAAAAACATAAAATATATTATTGCGGCTCTTGTTATTATTGTTCTTATGCTTTATGCGTGGAGAATTATAGAAAATAATAGAACTTCTTTAAATAGCGAGCGAAGGCAAGCGGCTTATGGTTTGAAAATTGAAAGCGGATGGGGAAAATGGGAAAAATGGAAAGGTGTTCCCTTTCAACACAGATGGATTAAAAGCGTTGCGCACATAACATTAAGCCGCAAGAATTTAATACTTGGTTTTCCAATCATCAGCAGTGATCCGAATCTTTCTGAAAATCCCCAAAAAGTTTCTTTTTATGTTAATGGAGATAAAGTTAATGAAACGAAACTTGATAAATCAGGAGAGTGGAAATTAATTAAAATTCCCGCACTTTACGCAAACGCGTTTTCACACTCTTTTTCCCCATTCGTTTCTATAAGAATTGAAGTTGATAAATTATGGAAACCAAGTAATGTTAGCACTAACAAAGATACCCGTGAGTTGGGCATTACCGTCGGTAAACACAGATGGCTTGCTCCGGAAGCGAAAATAGGTGGATGGTATGGTGAAGATATTTATAATAACATGCTCTTTCGCTGGTCAGGCAAATATGCCTGGAAAAAAATTATTGTTGGTAAAAAGCGCAAAATGAAAATTCCGTTCTCTGCAGCTAATATTTTATTAAAATGGTGGCCGCTTGATGTAGCTATTTATTTTAACAGTAAATATATTGACACCATTACTTTTAGAAATAAAACATGGAAAAATTATACTTATCCAATTCCCGAAAACTTTGACATCGGGTCAACCGGCATCGTTGAATTTATTTCTTCACGAACTTGGATTCCTAAACATTATGGCTTTGATGATACGCGTGAACTGGGCATAGCTGTAGGTGAAATAATATCAGAATGAAAAAATCACAATTTAATATCGTAAAAAAAATAGTCGCGCTGCTTAAACAAAATGACCGTAATCTTTGTATTGCCGAATCTTGTACCGGGGGCGGAATTGCTAAAGCAATCACTGATGTTCCGGGGTGCTCCGAAGTTTTTGTCGGCGGCATTATCGCATACTCAAACGAAATTAAAATCCGATTGATCGGTGTGAATTACAAAAAACTTGAGGACTTTGGTGCCGTGAGCGAAGAAGTAGTAATTGAAATGGCTGATAACACTTCGGGCGTTTTTGATTCAGATTTCTGCATCGCTTCCACCGGCATAGCGGGACCAACCGGAGGTACAATTAAAAAACCGGTTGGGACTGTTTGGCTTGCAGTTGCCACTCCCGATAATATTTTGACATTAAAATGTCACTTTAAAGGAAATAGAGAACGTATTCGGGAACAAGCTGTCAACACAGCTATCGATTTTTTAGAAAAAGAAATTCAAAATTATATCGACAATAATTAATTTAACAAGAAAGGAGATAATAAAATGGCTACTAAAAAAGAAACTAATGAACGCGCTAAAGCATTGGATGCGGCACTTGGACAAATCGAAAAACAATTTGGGCAGGGGTCAATTATGAAACTTGGAAGTGATTTTGCCGTGAATATTGACCATATTCAAACCGGAGCGATTACTTTGGATATAGCGCTTGGCGTAGGCGGTATTCCTAAAAGCAGAGTTACTGAAATATATGGCCCTGAATCTTCAGGAAAAACAACTCTTGCTCTTAGCGTTGCGGCTAATGCGCAAAAAGCAGGCGGCGTTGTTGCATATATCGATGCAGAACATGCTGTTGACCCCGGATATGCAAGAAAAATAGGCGTTAATGTAGATGAACTGCTCATCTCCCAACCGGATTGCGGCGAAGACGCGCTGAGCATTACAGAAACTCTCATTCGCTCAAACGCGGTTGATCTTGTCGTTATTGATTCTGTTGCCGCATTAGTACCCAAAGCTGAAATTCGCGGGGAGATGGGCGACTCTTTTGTTGGACTGCAGGCAAGGTTAATGTCGCAGGCTTTAAGAAAACTTACCGGCGTTATCGGCCGCTCAAAATGCGCGTGCGTTTTTATTAACCAAATTCGTGAAAAAATAGGCGTCATGTTCGGAAGCCCGGAAACAACAACCGGTGGAAGAGCTTTGAAATTCTATTCCTCCGTTAGACTGGATATTAGAAGAATTGCCACTCTGAAAGACTCTCAAGGAGAAAGTATCGGCATCAGAGCTCGAGTAAAAGTTGTGAAAAATAAAGTTGCTCCGCCGTTTAAAGTTGCTGAATTTGACATTATGTATGATGAAGGGATTTCCTCCGAAGGCGCTTTACTTGACGTTGCCGTTGATAAAGAAATTGTCAGCAAAAGAGGCGCCTGGTTCAGCTGGGGCGATATCCGGCTCGGTCAAGGTCGAGATGCCGTAAAAGAACTTCTTAAAAATGATCCCGAACTATGTGAAAAACTTGACATCGCCGTAAAAGAATATATCGGCTATATTAAAAAAGATAAAACTGAAGAAACGCCGGACGAAAAAACTGAAAGCGCGACATGATTTTTCTATGAACTCTCACTCTAATAAATCCGCTTTAGAAATCGCTGTTAAACTGCTTGCAGGTCGTGACTTCTCAAAAAGTGAAATGGAAGAAAGACTCGTGCGGCGCGGTTTTGATGAAACTGATATTCAGTCCGCGATTCAGAAACTTCTGAAACAAGGTTATATTGCTGAAACGGGTAATGACAGGCAAAAATTATGTGAAATGGCCGGAAATTATTTAAGAAAAAAAAATACCGATAAAATCGAAATGAAACATCTTCGCTCTCTTGAAGCGTTTCTTATCCGGAAAGGTTTCGATACCGAACTCGTTCGGGAATACCTGATAGATTTAAGTGAAGAATTGTGTTGACAGAAAAAAACTTGTTTGATATAATTTTCACAACCGCAAACAAAACCTAAATTATGTCTAAAATTATCGCTGACTCAAAAAAAATATCGGACGAAATTACCGCGCTGGCAGATAAAATTATTGCCGATTGTCCCGACGTTTCAAACCTTATTTTAATCGGTATTCAAAGGCGCGGCGCGCAAATTTCTCAACGAATCCTAAATGTTATTAATAAAAAATATAACGTAAATGTTCCGCTCGGTATCCTTGACATCACCTTTTATCGCGATGACCTTTCAATGGTATCCGAACAACCTGTAATCCATAATACCGATATTCCGTTTAATCTCGATGAAAAATATGTTGTGCTCGTCGATGACGTGATTTATACAGGCAGAACTATTCGTTCCGCTCTTGACGCTCTTGTCGATTTCGGCCGGCCAAGTGTTGTAAAATTACTTGCTCTTGTCGATAGAGGAATGCGGGAACTGCCGATTCAGCCTGATTATGCCGGATGGACAATCCCTACAACCTATGAAGACAAAATTTCTGTTAAAGTAGAAGAACTTGACGGAAAAGACTTGGTAGAAATGATATCCAGAGGAGAAGAGTTGTAAAATTCGTAAAGCTCCCGGCGTATGCCGGGGAGAATTGTAGAATTACTAAATTAACAAATTAACAAATTAACAAATTAAATGTCTTGGGATAAAAAAGACCTGCTGGGACTCGAGTACCTCAGCGCAGAAGAAATTATTACAATCCTCGATACCGCCCGTTCTTTCTCGGAAATCAGTACGCGGCCAATAAAAAAAGTTCCCGCTCTCAGAGGAAAAACAGTAGTTAACCTTTTCTATGAGCCAAGCACGCGAACAAGCGCTTCATTTGAACTCGCGGAAAAAAGGTTAAGCGCGGATATTGTTAATATGAATATCGCGACTTCAAGTGTTAAAAAAGGAGAAACGTTACTTGACACCGTAAAAAATCTCTGCGCTTATAAAATCGATGTTATCGTTATGCGCCACTCGGTTTCCGGCTCAACTCTTTATCTCGCGCGGAATATTGAGTCAAGTGAGGTAAACGCCGGGGACGGGCAGCATGAACATACAACGCAAGCGCTGCTTGATATTTACACTTTACGCGAACATCTTGGCGAATTAAAAAATAAAAGAATAGTAATTGTCGGGGATATTCTTCACAGCCGGGTCGCTCGATCAAATATCTGGGGACTCCAAAAGCTTGGTGCGAAAGTTACCGTCGTTGGTCCACCAACTTTAATTCCCCGGCAAATTGAAGAAATGGGCGTTGATGTTTCATACAATCTGATTAACGCGCTGAAAGATGCCGATGCGGTAAACATGCTTCGAATTCAGCGGGAAAGGGAAAAATTCTCTCTTTTTCCTTCTACAAAAGAATATTCAAAATTATTCGGTTTAAATTCCGAAAAATTAAAAATGCTGTCTCCTAATTTAATCGTTATGCACCCGGGACCAATTAATCGCGGTGTT
>QMOL01000174.1 GCA_003648225.1 Chlamydiota bacterium | reverse complement strand
TGTTAATAGATTATGATTGCATTTGCACGATGAAGAATTGTCAGGTTTATGGTAATTCCGCTTATTACGGCGGAGGAATTTCCGCATGGTCAAACTCCACGCTTTTTGTTGATGATTGTATTATTTCTCAAAATGAATCCTGGTTTGGTGGCGGAGGAATTGCCGGTTATATTGATTCAAAAATTACACTTACCAATAAGACAGAGTGTATTTTAATTTCTCGTCTGTTGGCGGAGGAATAGCTGCCAACAGTAAGAATTTGACAATTAACGGCGCAGCAATTGTAGTTGAAAATATTGCAATATCAAAAGGAGGAGGGATTTATCTCGAGAATTGCGGTTTGTGCAATATCTTCGGAGAAAATACTTCTATAGGTGATGCTTTTGATGAAAATCAAGTTACAAACGGTTGCGGCGGAGGTATTTATGCCGTGAATTCTTCCATAATTATTTCAGGAAAAAATTGTCGCGTGAGTGATGGCGTTGCAAGCGACTCGGGTGGGTGTATTTGGATGGGTAATTCAGAATTTATCGCAAGTGGTGGAGCTAAAATACGAGCAGGACATGCGGGAAATGATGGTGGTGGAATGTTTATTGTTGCTTCCACAGCTGTTTTTATAAATGCTTCTGTTGAGGGTAATAATGCCTATGAAGGTGGAGGGATATATTTACAAATCGGTAGCGAAATTTTAGGCTGTATTATTAAAAGCAATTCAGCAAGTGAAGGCGGGGGATTATTTTGCACTAACGGATGTGCTATTACCGACTGCACGATAAATGGAAATAATGCTTCTCGTGGAGGCGGTGCCTACTGTAATTTTGGCGGTATAATCTCCGGTTGTACTTATTATCACAATGATGCAGATGAGGGAGGCGGAATATATTTTGACCATGGTGGTATGGTTTTAGGCTGTACTTCTTCTTATAACAATGCTTCTTTTAATGGTGGAGGTTCTTATTGTTTTTACGGTGGCACAATTTCAAATTGTGTATTTAGTGTCAATGAAGCTAGTGACGGTGGTGGAGTTTCTTGCTATTACGGTGGTAAAATATTAACTTCTGAAATTTATAATAATGATGCTTCTTATGGTGGAGGAGTTGAATGCAATACCAATAGCGAAATATTAAATTGTACAATCAGCGGTAATCGTGCCACCAGTTATGGCGGAGGAATTTCCTGTGGTCAGGGCAGTATAATCTCAAACTGTATTATTGGTGGGAACTGGACTGAAAATGAAGATGGTGGGGGGATTTATTGTTCTTTTGGTGGCGAAATCCTGGATTGCATAATTAATGATAATACTTCTAAAAAAAGCGGCGGCGGGATTTGTTGTAAGATGGGTGGTTTTGTCTCCGATTGCACAATTGTTGAAAATAAAACAAAAATTGGTGGTGGCGGTGGAATCTGCTGCGATCAGGGCGGTTTAATCCATAGTTGTTCAATAATTAGTAATTCATCTGAAACTTATGTTGGAGGAGGAGCTTATTGCTTTTTAGATGGTATTGTCACCAATTGTATAATTAGTAAAAATAACTCTGAGCTAGAGGGTGGCGGGAGTTACTGTTATCATGGCGGTATAGTTTCCGGCTGTATAATTAATGATAATACTTCTCGTGATAACGGTGGTGGGGTTTATTGTGACGGTAGTAATGCAGTTTCTTTATGCACTATTTATGGTAATTCGTGCTCCAATTACGGTGGCGGTGTATATTGTTGGGAAAGTACAGTTGACAAATGTACAATAAGCAGTAATAACGCAAATCTTGGTGGAGGTATTTTTTGTAGTTGGGATTGCTCAGTTTCAGATTGTATTATTAATAGTAACAGTGCAAAAAGTTATGGTGGTGGGGTTTATTGCTGTCAGGGTGGCACTTTAACTAATTGTTTGATTTCAGGAATGAATTTGGCTCCTTACGGTGGTGGTATTTATTTCAATGAAGGTGGTGCGTTATTTAATTGCACTATTGCCGATAATCATGCCTTTTATTATGGCGGAGGTATTATTTGTTCTAATGGCGGAACTGTTGTCAATACTATTATTTATAATAATCAGGCGTTCTCAGGCGGGAGTAATTGGAAAACTTATCATTCAGGAGTTCTTTTTAGTTATTGCTGCACTACTCCAACAAATAATCTGCCCGGCGGTAACCAATGCATCCCGGATAATCCGATGTTTGTCAGTTCGGTTGGAAATGACTATCACCTTCAATTCGGTTCCCCGTGTATTGATGCAGGTTTTAATATGGTTTGGATGGATCCGCCGGCAACCGATTTAGACGGCAACCCGCGAATCTATGCCGGAAAAGTTGACATTGGCTGTTATGAATTTGTGCCGGAACCTTTCTATTTATCATTTATCATTTATTTTTTATTATTTATTAGCCGGAGGAAATATAAAAAATAGAATTTTGATAATTAATTACAATCGTTCAAAATAAATATCCCAATGGGATAATTCATCGTAGCCTGCGGCACCGCGTAGGATAATAGATTGAGAAAGTTCGAGCCTGTAGGGCTTGTTCAAACTATTGAGCAACACTTTCAGAGTTATCGCAGGCTACGATAAAATCACCTTACATGCAATATGAATATTAGTGGGTCAAATCCAAAAAACGGAAAAACTATCCAAAGAATTAATTTGCAGATTTTTTAAATAAAGAGTATAATACTAATGTCAGTTTTCTGAAATTTTTATTAAATTTCTGAGCAGTGTCTGAATAGTGTTGGTCCTCTATTCCCTTTTTCTTTTTTAAAAATGGGACATTCAATTTTTTTATTGAGGTGTGATTATGAAAACGAATGCGTTAAACCTATTTATCATTATTTTAGTTCTTAGCTTTCTATTTGGCGCAAAAAAAATATCTGCTGAATCTCAAAATATTAAGCTTGGTGAAATACCAACCGGTCTTGACGCTTCCTCGTGGCAGAAAATCCAAAAGCAGATTCAGTCGCTCCAACCGCATAATGAACAATCACCCATTAACCCAATAATCCAAGACTCCAAAGGGATTTCCCCTTTAGCACCGCTTTCCGGTTCGGAAATTAAACTTACAGCTTCCGATGCTCAGGCATATGATTATTTTGGATATTCTGTAGCGGTTGCCGGTGATGTTGCTGTTGTCGGTGCTGAAGAAGAAGATGCAGGAGGTAATAAAGCCGGCGCAGCTTATATTTTTGAACGAAATTATGGCGGAACAAACAACTGGGGCGAAGTTAAAAAACTCGTTGCTTTAGATGCTCAAGCAGATGATAAATTCGGTTATTCAGTTACTGTTGCAGGTGATGTTATTGTTGTTGGTTCGCCGTATGAAGATGCGGGCGGTAATAATGCCGGTGCGGCATATATTTTTGAAAGAAACTATGGCGGGATAAATAATTGGGGACAAGTTAAGAAAATTGCTTCATCTGATTTGGAGGCTAATGATATTTTCGGCATTTCGGTCGCTGTTGCCGGCGATGTTTTGGTTGTTGGTGCTATAAGTGAATCAACCGGGGCAACACGCGCCGGCGCGGCATATATTTTTGAACGCGATTCCGGTGGAGCGAATAACTGGGGTCAGGTTAAAAAACTTGTTGCGTCAACGCCAATGGAAGATGCTTATTTCGGTATGGCGGTTTCAATCGCAGGTGATGTTGCCGTTGTTGGTGCGTATATGGAAAATGCAATAGTTTCTTACTCCGGTGCGGCATATATTTTTGAAAGAAATTACGGCGGTGTTAATGCTTGGGGACAAGTAAAAAAAGTCGCTGAAACAAATACATATTATTTCGGAAATGCTGTTTCGGTTGACGGAGATGTTGCTGTTGTTGGTGCTTGGAACACTCCGGAGGGCGGCGCGGTTTTTATTTATGAACGCAATTTCCATGGTACTAATAATTGGGGAAAAGTAAAAAAAATTGTTGCATCCGATGCAGAACCATCTGACCGCTTTGGAAGCTCTGTTTCTGTAAACGGTGATATAATTGTTATTGGTGCATATTTGGAGGATTCCGGTGGCTCTCAATCAGGTGCAGCCTATATTTTTAAGCGAAATGCCGGCGGAACAAATTCATGGGATGAAACAAAAAAAATCGCAGCTTCCAATGGGCAGGCAAACGATGTCTTCGGCTATTCGGTTGGAATTGAAGGAGATATAATTATTATTGGCGCTATTGGTGATGATTCCGGAGGAACATCAGCTGGTGCTGCTTATATTATTCCTGCTTCAACTGAAACTAAAGAATTCAGTGAAGTTGCAAAAAAAACACATGTAGGGAGTGTTGCTTCGGTTGCAGGAGATGTGGCTGTTGTAGGAATGTATTGGGGTGATGATTACGGAACTGCATATGTTTTCGAACGAAATGCTGGGGGTATAAATAATTGGGGGCAAGTTAAAAAGTTGATTCCTTCAGATGGAGAATGGAGCGATCAATTTGGCCAATCGGTCGCCGTGGATGGAGATGTAATAATTGTTGGTATGACGGATAGCACTGTTTCAAAACATGGTTCAGCATACATATTTGAAAGAAATTATGGGGGTATAAATAATTGGGGACAAACGAAGAAATTGTTGGCTTCTGATTCTCATACCGGGAACCTATTTGGTAAGTCGGTAGACATTGACGGCAATGTTGCTGTAATAGGTGCACAATATGATAATGCTGGAGGTTCAATATCTGGCGCAGCATATGTTTTCGAAAGAAATTATGGGGGTATAAACACTTGGGGACAGGTAAAAAAACTTAATGCTTCTGATGCAAGTAGTGATGCTCAATTTGGCAAATCGGTCGCCGTCAATGGAGATGTAATTGCTGTTGGAGCGCCATTTAATGATAATTATGGTTATGATTCCGGGCTGACATATATTTATGAGCGTAATTCAGGCGGTATAAATAATTGGGGAGAAACAAAAAAACTTATCGCTTCAGATATAAAAGCAACAAATGAATTCGGTTACTCAGTTGCCGTTGATGGCGATGTCGTTCTTATTGGAAGGCCCGGCAATGAAAGTGCGGCGTATATTTATGAACGTAATTTCGGCGGAATAAATGTTTGGGGTGAAGTTAAAAAATTGACTGTTTCAGTCAATAACGCAAGTCTCGGCTATTCTGTTTCTATATTTGGCGATGTTGCTGTAATAGGTGCTCCATATGATGGATTAGGGTCAGTTTATGTTTACGAGCGTAATGCTGACGGAGTTAATGCGTGGGGTAAAGTCCAAAAAATTACAGTTTCTGATGCTTTTGGATCAAATGTATCAGTTGATGGGGATGTTATGGTTGCTATTGCCAGAAATTCATCTGACGCCTATATCTTCGAACAATTTATCACTCCGCCACCAAGAATAAACAATGCTAACGGTGCCACAGACATTACCGAAAATTCAGCAACGTTGCGCGGTGAAGTTACATACACAGGCGGGGAAAATCCTGTCGCAGCAATCGCCTGGGGCGATAATGACGCCGGCACTTCTACAGGAAGTTGGGACCATTTTATAAATATGGGAATTCAAACCGGAAACTTTTCAAGCACAATTACAGGTCTTCAACAAAATACAAAATATTATTATCGATGTTATGCTACTAATTCCGGCGGGGTAGCTTGGGCAAATTATACAACTAATTTTACCACTTTTGGTTTCCCTTTTATTGATATTTCAAACGCTTCGCCAATTAATATTAATTATGATACTGAAACTTATCAAATCAGCGGAACAAATTTGAATATTGCAGGGCAACTTACTTACATTAACGACCAACATCCCACATCAACAAATTATTTTGCCCCCGGATTTTCTGTTGCAATAAGCAATATTAATTATGGAGATAATTTAATAACGGTCTTCGGTACAAATGTTTCAGGTATGATCACAAATGATTTTGTAACCATACATCGTGAAACGTTTGAAGAAATTTATCCTTTTATAAAAATTACGAATGCACCAACAGAAGTTGCTTACAACATTTCTTCAGCAGAAATTAGCGGAACAAATTTAAATATCGCAGGACAACTCGGGTGGACAAATACACTAACAGGCGGCATTGGAACCGTCCCAATTTCAAATTTCCAGTTTCAAGTTTCAGTTGACCACGGCGATAATTTAATCACAATTTTCGGCACAAATATTTATGGTCAATCGACAAATGATGTTGTCAGTATTCATCGTGAAACATTTGCAGAAGTTCACCCGTTCATCGACATTACAAATGTCGACCACATTATTGCGTACAACATTTCTTCAGCAGAAATTTCAGGGACTAATCTAAACATTGCCGGTGAAATGTGGTGGACAAATTCGCTTTCGGGCGGAACAGGCCTAATACAGGTTTCAGGTGTCAGGTTTCAGGTGTCAGGAATTCCGGTCGACTACGGCGATAATCTAATCACGGTCTTTGGCACAAACATTTACGGTCAATCGACAAATGATGTCGTCAGCATCCATCGTGAAACGTGGGATGAAGTACATCCTTTTATCGACATTACAAATGTCGACCACATT
>QMOL01000173.1 GCA_003648225.1 Chlamydiota bacterium | reverse complement strand
TCGAACTTTAATGCCATTTCTGATAAGGATTGTTCTAACGCGTCTTGCAATATCGAGCACGAGTTTTTTTTCCATAATGCCTCTATAGCCGATTGCGCCTGTATCATGACCGCCGTGTCCCGGGTCGATAACGATGATACCTTTTGATCTGTATGATCTGTTTATATGGGAAGAGATTGTTTTATAATAAGGTTTAAGAATAGTTGTTAAGAACATAGAAGAAACATAAGGCTCACCTTTAATAAAAACAATAGAAGAGTTCATTTTCCGGATATCGCTTTTATTTATTTGAACAAGTTTTGATCCGGTCATAAAATCGATTGAGACAGTTTTATTTTTCAATTCGATTTTAGCCGGTTCATAGAACCATTTAACGGAAAAATTAAGCGAATTTGCAAGGTCAAGCAATGGAACAAACTCAGTTCTCCCGAAAATTTTGCTTTCGAGCCTGATCGTGCCGGCAGGTCCCTTAAATTTTTTTGCATATGCTGAAGATATGAGCAACGCGGCAGCAATAACGACAGTTATTTTTCCGGTTAATTTCAATTGCCTATAAGCAGAAAAGAATTTTAATAAAAATTTTTTAATCACGTTTAAGAATTTATGTATTTAATAATGAATATATTATAGTCAATCGGGGTATTAGAGTCAAAAGAATTCCCGATTCCCAACTTCAGGCGACTGTTATACCTAAATTTCGGTCTATGGCCCGGTGGTGAAATTAAAAAGTTAAATGAGATTGCAATAGAAGTTAAATATTCGTATAATTTTATTCAATATAAAGTTATTGTCCACAATGCAAGTCACAGAAAATATTTATGAGGGAACAGGAAAGGAAAAGCCATTTATTTTGAGTGAATGGTTTAGAGGCGCATTATCGGAATTTAAAGAAGCAATAAGAGGTAAAGCGATATTTCTATCGAGTGTGTTTATTCCTTTGAAAGAAAAATGGTTTAAAGATTATCATAAGTACGGGGCATTAATAACAAAACCACAGCAGACAGGTGATAATTTATCAGAGATTCGCCAAAGAGTAAAATGTGACCGGCGGGTAAAATGGATTACCGGGGCAGAATTTCACAAAATCCAAAATTTACCGGAACAATGAAATGCGAAAACAAAAGCGAATAAAAAAGCGTCTAAGAAATTTGTTTGGCATAGCGCTTCAATTTCAAAAATATGCCGATCAGTGTGGATATTTCATACCTGGAATATTATTGCCATGGTATATCTGGGCGCTGTTGTTTTATCCCGAACCGGTATTATGGTGGTTAGTAACTCCTTTAAGTTTAATGCTTGTAAGCGCGAGTTTTATTCGTCCGCGGAGTATATTGTACTGGATAATTCCGTGTATTTTTTTATTTAATAATATTAAGTTATTCGATTTGCCGTGGCCGTATATAAAAATGAGTTATCTTGGTTCTCTTGCCGTATGTTTTGCGGCAGTTTCGGGTGCTTTCAACGAACAAAAGGACGAGAAAAAGCGAGTAATCTTCAGCACTGATTTCCAGTTATTCTTTGTTTGCTTATTTCTTGCCGCATTACTTGGAATTGCATCGAATTTCATGCCGGGTCAATTATCATCAATTGAAGAGTTGAAGATGCAGTTTCGGATTATACCATTTATAAATCAGAATAACAATTTTATTTCGATGAGATTTTTATGGTTATGGTGTTGCGGTGTTTCATTTTATTGGGCAATGACCAAACTTATCAAAAGTGGAAAGGAAATCAGAGCGTTAATGTGGAGTATTCAATGGATCAGTTTTCCTGTATCGATATTTGGAATCTATTCTTACGCGGTGCGAAAATATATGGTTAATTTTTATATTTACGAGCGAAGGATAAATTCAACGTTTTCCTCACCGGCAGTGCTTGCGGATATACTCACGGTAATTTTCATATTTGGAGTTTATCTTTTTAAGTTAAGTAAATCATGGTGGTTAAAGTTGATAATTGCCATATTAATGGTGCTTCAGCTTATAACAATAGTTTTAAGCGGATGCCGCGCGAATATAATTATACTTATCATTTTCGGATTGTTATGGTTTTTAAATCATATGATAAGAAAAGTTATCATGCGGCAATGGAAATTAGTGGCGGTTCTTTCGTTTTCTGCTTTTATGGTCATTATTTTTATAAATAAATTGCCGGCTTTTTCCTTTGCAAAACACATTCCTGTTGTGCAAAGAATTGAATACTGGAAAAGTTCTATATCCAAACGGCGAAATATTATGGGAACATTATTTGAAGGTAGAAAATGGCATTGGCAATGCGGTGTTAAAATGGTTAAAAGTTCACCTGTGTGGGGGATCGGCTGCGGACTTTTTGAAAAGGAATATTCTAATTACAAAATTAATAGCGATTTGTTCAACACCGCGCGAGCTCATAATGTGCCGCTACGATTATTTGCCGAGGGTGGTCTTCTGACATTAGGTTTATATTTGATATTTTTAATTTTAACGGCAATCCGGTTATCGCGCTTTTTTTTTCACGCGGCAAAGGAAAATGTTTCTGAATACACATTATATCTTCATATGACGTCTATTGGTTTTTCAGCACTTTTATTATTATCATTATTTTCCGACATTATTCTTGTAAGAGAAGAATGTGTATTTTTTATAGCCATAATTGCCGCATGCGCTTCAACAGCCTATAGCAAGCTTCCTGAATTTGACATAAGGTCTTTTTTGTTAATTCGTTCTTCCTGGAACAGGTTAGAAAGAAGAACGCAACGTGTTTTTGGGATGATTGGCCGGGGAAATTACCGCAAAATTCGTTTGAGTAGTTTATTGAAATTTTTAGCGTTTTTAGTTTTATTAATTCTATTTACCTTTGGATTATCAAATGCAAAAGCCAGAAGGCTTTGCAAGTTAAAAAACGGGCAACTATCATACGGCTTTTATAACAGAGTGCCTGGTGGCGCTTCAAAAAATTACTGGCGCTCAATTGGAAAGAGTGCCATAACGGAAGCAACAGTCAGCAAAAATATTTTACGTTTTGGTTACAGGGCGGTAAATAATCGCATGGCAATTTTGGGTCAAAAACTCAGATTTTACATTAACGGTGAATTAGTAGCCAACCTTTCTCTTAATTCGACCAAAGAGCGTTGGGTTTGCTGTAATATGTCAGGAGCTAAAGGGGAACATATAAGAATAGAATTTAAAACAAGTGAAACATTTAATCCTTTCAAAGAGCATTGGTTTAGCGATAATCATTCATATGGAGCTGTAGTAACAATACCTATTTGGATAAACCACAAGACTCAGGAAATGAATAAAGCGTTTTTAACATTGCAATGGGGGGATTAAGAAATTTTCAATTATTAATCCGAATCATAATTCGGTATATTTTATAGCTTTACCTTTATCTTTATCGGTGGGATATTTTTCGGCGTTTTTGTCAATCTTTTTGTCTGCGGCTTCAATAATATTAATATTTAAGTCATTTGCCATTAAAATGGCATAGAGCAGAATATCAGAAAGTTCATCGGCAATATTTTCATGTTGAACAGGATCATTAACAAGTTTTTTCGCTTCATCATCTGTTTTCCACTGAAAGATTTCAAGGAGTTCTGCTGCTTCAAGAGAAATGGATAAAGCAATATTTTTAGCAGAGTGATACTGTTTCCAATCACGTTCTTCGCGAAATTTCAAAGCTTTAGCAATTAGTTCATCAAGTTGCATAGAAAAAAGTCAGAAATTAATCTGCGAAATAGCGTTATGGAATGTTACACCGCGAAGAAGTGTTCTTCGTAAATATGCGCGAACATCAGAAGTTGACCATGGAGAAGAAGTATAAGCTTTGCTTTCGATTTTCTGGTGAGTGATTCTTTCATTGGAGTCCAGGTCATAGACAACGACATCAGCATCGAAAACAGCTTTATAAGTAATCCAATAAACGAAGTTCCAGTTTGCACCTTCGCCAACTGAATAACAGTCATTAATACGGAAACACAAGAGATATGAAGCACCAAGAGCATCAGCTTCCTCTCTGCTGTTAACAATAACGACTCTACGGAAGACATCATATCCTCGAAGTCTGTTATAAATAGCGAGAGCGAAAGCTTCGTATGGTTTTTCCAATCCGCTAATCTCACCTTTTCCGTATAGCATTTTTGGAGCGAACCAGGATTCGAGCTTGTGTTTTTGGTAGTTAATATACGCGGGGTTCATTTTGCCGAGAGGCATAATGGCAAGAATTTTATCGTTATGCCCGCGTTCGGCAAGAGCCAGCGGTTTAGGTTTAGTAACTTGATTTGTTGCGCAGCCTGAAAGCAAAGCCAACAGGAAAGATACACATAACAAGTTTACGACATTTTTTTTGATGAGTGATGATGTTTTCTTCATTTACCACATTCTCAGGTTGAAGTTAAACACATTAAAGTGCGTTATTTAAAATTATGCGGAACTGCTGCCGGTTTATTAGGCATTAAAGTAATAACAACCCGGCGATTCATTCTTTGACCGTCCGGAGTTGAAGGATCGGCAACAGGTCTTTCGGAACCATAACCTGCAACAGCAAGGTGTTGTTCATCAATCAGCCCTCTATCGCTAAAATAATGAAGAACTGAAAGCGCGCGCGCTGAGGAAAGTTCCCAATTTGAACGATAACCGGTAGAGGATACTTCGCTAGGATCTGTGTGACCTTCAATGGCGATATAATAATCAGGATAATCTTTAGTAACCGAGCGGCCGATTTCATCAAGGACAGGATAAATAGCTTCTTTCAGTTTAGCGCTGCCGGGCTCAAACAAGACTTCAGAGACGAGAGTAACTTGTAAAACGCCTTCCGGAGTAGTATCTACGCGAACATATCTGCCATCTGCATTAATGGCATCAGCTATGGTATAGCTGGCAGCGATTAATTTTTCGTTTTGTGCCAGTAAGTACCTGTTTTTCGCTTCCATAGCTGCCAGCCTTTTTTCGTATTCCGCCAGAGTTTTAGTCGTGACAACGGCAGCCCCTGTTTCGGGGTTGTAATCGGCATATTCTTCTTTCATTCTGGCTTTATGCACTTCATAAACTTCACCTGCCACCATGCCGAGCACTGCGCCGGTTCCCGCGCCAACTCCTGCGCCTATAGCCACGCCGACCCCGCCGCCTGCCGCGCCGATACCCGCGCCGATGCCGCCGCCGATAAGCGCGCCCACAAGAGTTCCTCGTTGAATATTCGTGCAACCTGCCAATAAAGCGATTGCTAATAATACACAAATTATTTGACGTTTCATTCTGTTACCTCCGGAGAAAGAACGTTAGACTTTTTCATAATAGTTTTATGAGTTAAGATATAAATAATAATAATCACTGCAATAAACAATAAAATCCATAAATAATTTCCATGCAAGAAATCTTTTCCTTTATATACCAGTTCTTTATAGGTCATATCGCTTGCCAGAGTAGCAAGATAATAACCTGTTCCTGCAAGAAGCGATGTCCAGACCGTTGCGCCAAGCGTGGTATATAGAGTAAATTTTCCGAGCGGCATTTTTGATAATCCGGCCGGGATAGAAATCAGTTGTCTAATTGCAGGAAGCAGTCTGCATACAAAAGTAGTAAGGTCACCATATTTATTAAAAATTTCTTCAGCACGTTCCACGGTTTCCTGTTTTAATAACACATATTTGCCGTATCGGTGCAAAATAGGGCGTCCGAGTTTCAAAGATAAAAAGTAATTAATATACGCGCCGAAGATGGAACCTAAGACTCCGCATAAAACTACAGTAACCAAATCCAGCATAGGATTACCAAAGAGCAATTCTCCCCTGAAAGCGAGAAATCCGGCTGGAACCATAACCACTTCGCTTGGAAAGGGGATAAAAGAACTTTCGATTGTCATTAAAACAAAAACAATTAAAAATCCCCATAAGTGAGCATGAGCCGCAATTTGTTCGATATGTCCAACAAGTATATCCGTCATAATAATAAATTTATTTTTACCGGTGCGAATTAAAATTTAATTCTGCAAATTTAACGGTTCCACGCGAAAGCGAAAAGTTGTTTCTTTTCCATCTATTTTCAGTGTCAGCATTGTGTTCAATCGCGTCAATAGAAGTCTGTACGGAATCTTAATTTCTTCATCACCAAACGCGATAGCCACATTGGTGGTATCGAGCATATCTTTTACATTATGAACTGCCTCAAGCAATTTTTCGAATCTAACGATTTGGTCCAGGAATTTTTTATTAAAAAAATATTGTTTACCGCATTCTTTACAAGTCAAAACTTCATCAGGTTCCATTTTTAAAATGGAAAATGAAATATTTGAATTGCAACCGGTGCATTTAAATTCTATATGATTTACATCTGAATATTTTACAGGCGTCATAATTTTGCAGTATAGATTTATATCGGAATTAATAAAGATCAAATATAAGCCGATATAAAATTATATCAAATCAAGATTTGAATTGCAATATCACGAATTGACTCATCCAAAATCTACTCCAAATAGATATCGTTGCCTCATATAAAATCTACT
>QMOL01000172.1 GCA_003648225.1 Chlamydiota bacterium | reverse complement strand
TTGTTAAGAACAGTCCAAACCAAATTCCGAGTGTCAAACGTCTAACGTCAATCGTCAATAATTCTCCTTTCCCCTGGCGATTCGAAATTACTAACGGTTATCAGGAAGGATTTGTTTATTACGCTTTGCTCGGTTATGCAAATGAACAAGATGGTGATATTCCGGTTGCATATCGTTGTTATCAAAATTCCCTCGCCTGCATTGATGAAGACAAGTCTTTTGATCATCCGTTGCCAAGAGCGGAAATTTATCTCGCTATCGGCAGAACCTGTCTTGCCGCCGGCAGATATATGGACGCAAAAGACTGGCTTGACAACGCTTTTCTCGAAGCGGGTGACAATTTGCAACTTCAAGCGGCAATTGACCGAGTATTAATCCGCCGCGCGAATGAAATCGGCGATTATCCGGAAATTATTTTCCTCTATCAGCACCTTGAGCAGCTTGCCGGAGGACAGAAGACGGAGGACAGAGGACAGAATGCGAAAGGAAAACGGATTACGGAACTCTCAAAGTCCGAGATTGCAAACTACGCACAAATCCTATTCTATTCCCGAAAAGACCGTGAAGGATTTTCCAAACTGCTCGAAGGAATATGCAATCTCGGCATTGACAATAATCTTGGTGTAAAAGATCCGCTCGTTGACAAATTTTTAAACAACATAATGCGCGCCGATGATGACGAAGTAAAATATTTTTATGATTTACTCGGTTGGGCAATAGTTGATGCTCGTGCAAAAGCAGGTGATGAAAAGTATTTAGCATTTCTTTGCAACGCGCGCACATTATTTTGCAAAGTATATGATTTTCTTGAACCCGAAGATGACCTTGAGAAAGTGAAAAAGAGGATAGACGAAGTTAAGAAGCAAATCGCCAACGGGAAAAATCCTTTTGGTGATGAGAAAAAGTATTCGGTAATCAGTAATCGGTATTTGCGAAGCACCCGGCGAATGCGCGGCGGTAGTAAATTAACAACGAAGAAATCCGGTGAAATAGAAGAATCGCCGGAAGTTGTAATTGATGATTTATTAATGCTTGCCGATTGGAAATTGAAGTATAAGGATTACGAGTCAGCCGGCACGAATTATTATCTCGCGTCATTAATAGCGACCGGAAAGTTTGCGAGTTTAGAATATGACGGAACGACGGCACAAAACGCGGCAATAATCGGAATGATACAATCAAAGTACAAAGACCAAAGGCCAAAGAACAAATTCGTTTTAGACGAAAGTTATCGTTCCGCCGAACTGACATTAAAACTTTATCTTTCAACGACCAATGACGAGCAAAGAGCAGAATATGACACGGACGCGGCGATGAAGATATTGCCGAAGTATGATAATATTGTTATAAGAACACTTACATATAAATTAAAAAAAGCAATTAATGATCTCAATTTACAACAAATTGAAAATTTATATAGCAAAATAAACAAATATGGACACAAAGAAGTTTATAATTCAGCATTTTTATATACCAGATACTTAATTTCAATTAATAAGACAGCTAAAGCATTTTCAACTTTATTAACAGCAACAATTAATGAGCCGGATTACGGCATCAGAAAAATGAATATGAGTATTCTTAATCAAAGTTGGGCATGGGCAAGCAAAAAAGATATTTTTGTTTTCTCACGGAAACAACTTGTGAATCAAATCTTTCTTGTAATTATAGGTCAAAGTTGGGATTTTGGAGCTAATAGAGATTGGATGCAAAAATGGGGAGCTCGTGAATTGCAATCCCGCAAACTTTTTAATGGGAAAAAATATAATCAAGTTTTATCAATTTTGAACAATAGATTTAATCAGCCGGGCCATGAATTTAGAAAAGCTATTTGTTATGCGGAAATTGGTAAAACTAATGATGCTTTTAATGCAATGTTTAATGCATACAAAAAACGCTGTAAAATGGCTGAACAAGAAGAATTATTATACCCGAATCCGGAAATAGATTATCTCCAAAGATTTGCCAAAAATACAAATTCGAATAATATTTCCGAATTAATCGATTTCTTAAATAAGCATAAAGATAATTTAATGAAATGTAAACGTAAAGAAGAAAGTGATCTATTAAGTACAATTATTGAAAATATTAAAACTTTTAAAAACAATAAAACAAAATAAAAAATGAAAAAATATTTCTTTCTAATAATAATAATAATTCTCTTGTTTGTAGGTTGCGGAAAAAAAGAGCAACACAATATGAATAATAAGAAAATTAAGTCTGAAACAATCTTATCTGCAAATCAATTGGCAGACAAGAATAGCAAGAAAATACCAGTTGCGAATTATAATCAAAAAAGCGAAAAAAACAAGCCGGAAGTTGCGTCTAAGAAAATTATTGACAATAAAACACATGCTTTTACTAAAGATACACACAATTGCTCTACAGAAGAAAAGATTAATATGGCTTTAGAAAAATTGGGCTTAAAAAAATTGTCGAAAGAAGAAAGGGCTAAACCGGGTATTTATTCAATGGACGATGTTGTAAATAAAATATTTGATATTAGTCGACCGGTAACCAGCAACGATATAGCAGATTTAGCAAAATTGGATCAGCGACAGTTGGTTGATTTAGCAAACGGATTGCTTGGTTATAATTTATCGCGTGAAAGATATGCAATTTTATATGAAGTATGTTTAAGAGATTGCAATTCGCCTTATATTCGTGCAGAAGCTGCATATCAGTTGGCTTTTTTGCCGTCTAAATACGATCAGATTGATTTATACAAAATGGCTATAAAATTGGGACGAATGAATGACCAAGATAAGGAAATGGCACATATTGAATGTGTTGCTTCCGGCGCATTAGTAGGTGCTTATATAAATTCTAGCCGTTTTAAAGATGCTATTAATCTTGCCAATCAAATGATAGAGCGCGCAGATAATAACCCGAACCCGGACTATAAAACTGCTAAAGGCTCAGCAATAGATGACAAAATTCGATGTTTATTTTGTATAAATAAAGCTAATGAAGCCCTTCAGCTTTTTGAACAAGCTAAAAATATGGATGTGGGAGAAATTTGGCATAAACATTTTAATTCTAAGGAATATAAAAAGGCATTTATTGATGATATGATTAAGCCATAAGGTTGACTTATAAATATCATTGCTTAACACAAAAAAAGGAGTAGAGTAATGAAAGGAGTAAACATAACAATATTAATAATATTGATGACCGCAAGTGCCTTATTTGCAACTGGTACTTTTCGAACGTATTGGTACAAGTATTGGAATGCTGGAGATGAGATAGCCTATCCTCTTGATGTTAGTATGTATGTCCACAATAATGCAGGTACTTGTGAAGTAACATATAAAGGAGTAGTCAAAATTGGTAATAATCTCGTAAAACCTGACAGTGCAGTAATTAGTCATTCCGGTGATAAGTTTAATTATCCAGGTGGGAATGAAACGTTGGTTTGCGGTCTCGCCACAGTTGTAGAAACTGCTACTTTTATTAGTGGTAACGCAAACGATTTGCCAAATGCTAATGCAAAAGCAAGAATGCGCGTATCATATACTGGTTATCCTAATGCTTATACCTCAACTAAATGGAAATTTGAAAAGACATATACAGAATCATATTATACATCAGAAAGCAATTAATAATTAATCGACTGATTTAATCGTACCTGAAAATATTGGCTTTAATTTTCCGTTTGAGTTGCGGTCGCTAGTATTTGCAATTTTCGCGACAGTTTTGTTTGGATTTTGGTCGCTCGGAGGAAATTGTCCAAAACGAGCAAACTCATTTAGACAATTTATTTTCTGTTTGTGTGCAAAAATAATATTCTGCCGCGAATCTAATGAAGTTATCGAAAACAAAGATTTTTCTGCTTCGGTAAAAAATCGAATTAAAATCGCTTCAATTGATGTTGCGTATATTGCCGTAACGATTCTGACAGTAATTTCTTTTGTAACAAAATCGGAAAGTATTTTTGCGTTTCATCTTGTTTTTGTTCAGGTTGGGTTGTTAATTCTGTATTTTTTTGTTAGAACCACGGAAAAAAATACAAGTCGAAGGTTTGAAGGTCTGAAAGTCGAAAGGTCGGAAAGGAGAATAAAAATCCCCCAAACCCACTCCCGATGTAAAACCGGGATATTCCACTTTATGAAAGGGGGAATAATTGTTGGGATTGGGTTTATTGTTGCAGTAATCGGATTGGTTCAGTTTGCAATGGGTAAGCCGGTGGTTTCAACTTTTGGCAGGACGAGTTTTTTAGGATCTTTTTTGGCGATGAATGCGGCGATTTGTTTTGGATTGGTGTTGGAGAATTTGGGGAACCAAAATTTTGGTATTCGGTGTTCGGTATTCGGTAATCGGTGGTGGGAGATTTCGTGTGGCATAATTGCATTTGCAGTGATTTTTTTTGTTACGATTTTGACAAAAAGTCGAACGGCGATAATTGCGCTGGCTGTTGTTTTGCCGATAATAGTATTTGCCACAAAGACTCGAAGACTCAAAGAAAAATAAGATTAAAATTTGTTTAACCGTACTGCTTTGTCGCGACATCGTTTGCTTAGTGTTTGTCGCTCGGAGGAAATTGTAATTCCCTCCCAACATCCCCGAAATTCTCCCCCAGCATCCCAGCATACGCGGGACACGTACGCAGGGCGCGGCGGGCGCCCCGACGCTGTAGGCCGGGATCAATGACTAATGCGAATTTATTTTCTTATTTCTTGCTTTAAAAATTTTCCCTGACTAAATATTTAATTTTTAATGATTTTGCCGCGCCCCGCGCATGCTGGGGTCCTAAATGATTTTGTAAATGAATGGTTCTGTTAATAAATTAATTGATTCTGAATCTGCCTCGTTGTCATTCCTGAAGTGTACATAGAAATAATTTTATCATCAAAGCCGGAAAAAGTTCTTTTGTGTTTCGGGATGATTTTCGGTTCAAAATAATCTTTTCTGTTTCGCGGGATATCAAGAACCAACTCACTAAAATCACCTCTCACATTTTTATTTGATTTTCCATTTCTGGAATTGCCTGTATCATTGCCTTTAATATCGTTTGATATCGCCATAATGGCCTAATATAGTTACGGGGAAAGTCTGTTGCCTGTTGGCGTGCCGTACTCCGGCACGTCGGTAGCAGCAAATATAATTTTTATATTTTACCGTTTACACAAAATATTATACACTACCTGAATTTATCGACCACGGTCATTCAGACCGCCAGACCTTCAGACCTTTGCACCTTAAAACAATTTAAGTTATTGCGCTTTTTCCCTGTTTTTTGTAGAATATCTTAATTAGTAACATTATTAATTTTATTTATTTTTATGGAATTACTCTGATGACAGGTAAAAAACCTACTTTACAAAATATTATCCTGCAACTTCAAAAATTTTGGGGCGATTACGGCTGCGTGCTCTCTCAGCCCTACGACAACGAAGTTGGCGCAGGAACTTTTCATCCGCATACTTTTTTCGGCGTACTCGGTGATGAAACGTGGAAAGTCGCTTATGTTCAGCCGTCACGCCGACCTACTGACGGCCGCTATGGCGATAATCCTAACCGGCTTTACAAACATCATCAGTTTCAGGTAATTTTAAAACCGTCGCCAAAAGATGCCCAGGAAATTTATCTTGAAAGTCTGCGGTCTATCGGTATTGATACGCGTCACCACGATATTCGCTTTGAAGAGGATGACTGGGAATCTCCAACTCTTGGAGCAACAGGTCTCGGATGGCAGGTGCTTTGTGATGGTACTGAAATTACTCAGTTTACTTACTTTCAGCAAATGGCGGGATTTGAACTTAATCCGATTCCGGTTGAACTTACTTACGGTCTCGACAGAATTGCGGCTTTTATTCAGGGCGTTGATCATGTTATGGACGTTGAATGGGTTGAAGGGGTTACTTATCGTGATTTATTGAAAAAATACGAATTTGAGCTTACAACTTACAGTTTTGATGTCGCAAATATTGAACGTCATTGGGAACTTTTCAATATGGCGGAACAAGAATGTAAAGATACTCTTGAAAAAAATCTCGTGCTGCCGGCTTATGAATGGCTGCTTAAATGTTCTCATTGGTTTAATATGCTCGATGCGCGCGGCGCGATAAGTGTTACTCAGCGAACGGGTTATATAACGAGGATAAGAAACATGGCGGTCGGCTGCGCGAAAGTGTATTTGACAAAAAATGAATGGCAATCTCTTGAAGGAACAGTTTTAAAAGAAGAAGATATTGTATCACCTATTGGTGATGATGAGTGGAATGCTCAGAAATAGATCTATTTTGCGAATATTGAATACCTTTCCGGCGTTGCCGGAGTCCGCAGCCAGCGGTAGCGGCTACAACTGATTACCAAGTACCTCACTTCGACCTGAAGTGAGACTTAACCGAATACTGAATACTGAATACCTTTCCGGCTTTGCCGGAATCCGCAGCCAACGGCAGCGGCTACAACTGAACACTACGAATTAATAAACATGAACTTTTTATTAGAAATAGGTACTGAAGAAATTCCGGCTTCTTATTT
>QMOL01000171.1 GCA_003648225.1 Chlamydiota bacterium | reverse complement strand
GTTCTTCGGCAGAAGGTTCTAAATTTACCGCAGGCGCTTCATTTCCATTTGCTGTAATTGGCGACACGGTTATTGTTCCTTTTCAAATGATGGGCTATATGTCTAAAGCGCTTATTGAACAAGGAAACCAAGCCGGTGAATACACACAATATTCAAGTTTTACTTATGAATACAACGAACCTTCAATTGTACAATTAGTTTTTTATATTCCCGGATATTTAATGGCTCCTTTTCTTCCGCTTGCCGACTTCAGATATTATCCTATGACACAGTCCTGCTTAGACGAACTTACAGTTAACGAAGAAGCGTACAGGCGTAACAGGACGATGTATTGAAGATTAAGATTTAAAGTTTAAAAGTTTAAGATTTATAAAAAAAGCCCGGCATTTTTGATGCCGGGTTTTTTATGGATTTAATAATTTTATCACAATAATTTTGTAAAAATTATGAATAATAGAAAATAATGATGATAAAATTATGGAATTTTTGGCTTTAAGTTACACACCCCGTCTGCTTCGCAACCACCCCTCTCGAGAGGGGATTTACATCCGGCACTATCCACCTCGACATAATAATTATTCATAGATTTGGGTTCAAAATCTCAAGCGAGGAATTTAGCTCCTGCGCGAAAGCGTACCCTTCCCCAAAGAAAGACTCGGGATATGGCACCTAAAACAGGCGGGGAATTTAAAAAATGATTTCCATCAAAATGCCTTTTCGAATAAGTTCTAAAAAATTCTTATTCCATTTCGTTAAAGAAATGTTCAATGTGCCTGCTGCGAAGCGGTTGGCGTAATTTTTTAAGAGCTTTTGACTCAATTTGCCTTACGCGTTCGCGGGTAACATTAAATACTTTACCAACCTCTTCGAGAGTTTTTGGAGGTCCGTATTTAATACCGAATCGCAGCATAATAACTTTTTTCTCTCTTTCATTAAGTGTATCGAGAACCATCATAATTTGTTCACGCAAGAGGTCATAATTTGCGGATGAGAGTGGACTTTCGGCGCTTTTATCTTCAATAAAATCTCCAAAAGTACTGTCATTACCATCACCAATAGGCGTTTGAAGGGAAATTGGTGACTGGGCAATTTTTAAAATTCCGTGAACTTTTCCTGCAGTTGCTTCAACTTCATGAGCGATATCCTCCGGCGAAGGTTCCATTCCTGTTTTTTGGACAAACCGTTTTGATGAACGTCTTAATTTATTAATTGTTTCAATCATGTGAACAGGAATACGAATTGTTCTTGCATGATCGGCGATAGCTCTTGTAACCGACTGGCGAATCCACCAGGTCGCATAAGTAGAGAATTTAAATCCGCGTTGGTGTTCAAATTTATCAACCGCTTTCATAAGCCCTGCATTTCCTTCCTGAATAAGGTCGAGGAAATCCATGCCGTGATTTATATATTTTTTTGCCACGCTGACGACGAGTCGGAGATTAGCTTCGACCATTTTACTTTTTTCGATTTTAGAGACATCTGTCCATTTTTTCAAATGGCTGATGTTTCTGTAAATATCTTTCGCGGGCATGCGGCATTGTCTTTCAATAGCGGCAATTCTCGCTCTTTCCTGCGCAACGCGTTTTTTAATTCCTCTTCTGTCTGAAGCTTGAAGATCGAGGATAATCTGTTCTGATTCTTTAGCTTTATCGTGCAGTATGAGCAGCATTTCGGCAAATTCTTCAATGATAGACTGTTTAAAATCGAGTTTTTTCATTAAATTGATTAACTGTTCATCTTTTTCATTTTTTTCTTTTTCTAATTTCTGACGTTCTTTAGCGCGAATAGTATCCCGTTGCAAGCGAGAGTATAAAACTCTAAGCTGTCTGTCAAGGTCGCGAATTTGCCGTCTTTTAGGTTTCATATACCGAATATAATTATCGCGACTTATCAATTTTTTTCTTGTATTTTCCGCGACGATATGATCAAATCGTTCTGCTCCTTCCAATAACTGATCGCTCAATATCAAAGTTTCTTTGGCAACATTTCCAAATCTAAACACATATTTTCTGATATTCTTTTTAGCTTTTTCGATTTCTTTTGAAATAGAAACTTCCTGCGCTCTTGGCAGCAAAGGAACTCTCCCCATTTGTTTAAGGTAAATTTTTACCGGGTCGTCAAGATGCTGATTCATTTGCAGTTGTTTTAATTCCGCATCAAATTTTTCATTTGAAACTTCTTCTTCACGATCCATTTTAATATCAGCCGGTTTATCATGAATTTCGATGTTTTTCTTTGACAGTCCGTTTTGGATCGCTACCTGAAGCAGTTCGAGTTCTTGAAAAGGGATATCATCCGGAATAATATCATTAAACTGTTCCCAGGTAATGAACCCTGTTTTTTTTGCTGTTTTGGCGCATTTGTTAATTATTTTTGTAATAAGGCGCTTACGTTTTGTTTCACTCATTTTATGATATTTGCTATGGTTATATTTTTTCTATTAATTTTATATTTTTTTCGATAAGAGATGCTGCTTTTTCAAACGCGCGTGCGCGATGAGAAATTCTATTTTTCACATCATGAGGCAATTCAGCAAAAGTTTTTCCAATATCGGTTCTAATAAACAGCGGGTCATAGCCGAAGCCATTATCCCCCTGAGGTTTTGTTCCTATTATTCCGTTACAAATTCCTTTAAAAGAGCCGATAATATTATTTGGTGTTGCTATAGATATTACACAAGCAAAATGTGCTGTTCGCAACTCTTCCGGAATATCTTTAAGATTTTCAAGTAATTTTTCAATGTTTTGTTCATCGGTTGCGTTTTCTCCGGAATATCTTGATGAAAAAATTCCCGGTTCTCCATTTAAAGCGTCAACTACGAGTCCGGAATCATCTGCAATCACCATTTCACCTGTATAATTTGCGGTAAAAAGCGCTTTTTTTTCCGCATTTGCCTGAAAAGAATCACCATCTTCAATAACTTCCGGAATATCCGGATATTTATTAAGCGACACCAAATTAATGTTGTAATTTTTAGGTATAAACTCTGTAAACAGAAAGTTCATTTCCTGTAATTTACCGATATTATGAGTAGCAATAATTATTTTCATATTTATTTTATAAGCGGTTTCTTATAATTTTTGCACGGTAGATATCTCTTTCTTCCGCGGTTAATTCTTTCCCTTTCATTTTCTGCAAATGTGCGGGTTGAATATCTATTAAAAGTTCATTAACGGTTGCCCGATTAACTTTATCAAAGACTTGCAAATCTGCTCCTATAAGCAAAGAAGACAATAAATTTGTTGCTTCTTCACTTGTTAAAATTTCAGCATATTTAAGAGTTCCGTACGCGCGTCCGACATCATTTTTAATTTGATACGGTTTATTTACGATTAGAGTTTCCCGCAGTTTGTTTTCGTGATCAATTATTCTTAAAACAATTTGATGAAGCTGATTTACAATATTTTTTTCATCCTGTCCCAAAGTAATTTGGTTAGAGATTTGAAACATATTTCCTTTAGAATCGCTGCTTTCACCATAAAGACCACGAACGGCTATTCCTATTTTACCTACCGCCGACATAACGCTTCCTATTTTGTGTTCATGAACAAGGGCAGGTAAATGAAGCATAGTTGAGGCACGAAGGCCTGTACCGACGTTTGTCGGACATGCGGTCAGGTAGCCGTATTTTGAAGAGAAAGCATAGGGCAGAGATTTTTCAAGTTCGCTGTCAAATTTATTAATCATTTCCCACGCTTCTTCAAGATTTAATTCGGAACGAAGAATTTGCATACGGATATGGTCTTCTTCATTAATCATTAAACTGCAGGTTTCATCATTACTTATAATAACAGCTGACGGAGCTGTCTGCTGTGCAAATTCAGGGCTTACGAGATGTCTTTCGACGAGAAATTGCTTATCAACATTTGATAATGAATTTAACGTCAGAATCTCTGCATTTTTTAGCAAATCAGTTTTTTTCGCGGCTTTTCTCACACGCAAAATAACTTCCTCCCGCTGCTTATCTGTGCAGCGGTCCGGGAAAGGAATATCGCTCATATTCCTCGCGAGCCTGATGCGGGAACTTATCGCGATAGGCTTTGTAGTTGGCGGAGTAACGAGCCAGGGAGGTTTATGACTGATCATTTTTTCGAACATATTAATTACTCTCAACTGCTTGTTTTAAGCGTTTAATTTCATCTCTGTAAACTGCGCAATCTTCATAATGTTCATTTTTAACGGCTTGGGACAATTTTTCTTCAAGCTCGGCAATTCTACGTTTTGAATCTTCATCTCTTGGAAATATTTTTGGAAATTTTCCTGTATGGTTCGGTGATTTCTGCACATTTTTTATAATATCTTTTAATGCAACATTAAAAGTATCATAGCATTTCGGGCAGCCCAATCTACCTTGTTTGATAAAATCTTTTAAAGTTAAGCCGCAGGCGGAACAACTTGGATTTTCGAGAAAGTTTTCATTTTCCAATTGGCTGAGATTTTCAATTCCTTTAGTTATTGCAGAAAGAATATCGCCGAATGAAAAAGGGATTGAGGTTTCGATTCCTTTTTTCACAGCACATTCTTCACACATATGTGTTTCCTCCATTTTACCGTTAATTACTTCGGTAAAATGAATTGTAGCTTCATTTTCGTTACAAAAAGGGCAAATCATTATTCGTATATCGGTGTTCCTGTTGTTTGAGTAAGCTCTAAAAACGCTTTTCTTAATGTTTCTGTAATTTCACCGACTTTCCCGTTTCCTATGGGTCGGCCATCAACTTTGGTCACAGGAATAACTTCTGCGGCGGTACCCGTAAGAAAGCATTCGTCAGAAGAAAAAACATCATGTCTTGACATTACTCGTTGTTTAACAGAAATATCCATGCTTTTCCCCATTTCCGTTGCGATTTCCATAACTGTGTTTCTTGTTATTCCTTCAAGAGCGCCCATATATGCCGGAGGAGTTATAACTGTTTTATTTTTAACGATAAAAATGTTATCGCCGGTACATTCTGCGACAAAACCGTATTTATTAAGCATTATTGCTTCTTCAAAACCGGCATTTACCGCTTCTATTTTTGCAAGAACATTATTCAAATAGTTTAAAGACTTTACACGTGGGGATACAGCTTCAGACATATTCCGTTGAGTTGGCACGGTAATTATTTCCATTCCATTTTCGTAAAGTTCTTCCGGGTAGAGAGAAATAATATCCACAATAATTATTAGCTGGGCTTTTTCACATTTATACGGACTAATGCCAAGAGTGCCGACACCGCGAGTTACAATCAGACGAATGTATCCGTCTTTCATATTACTTGCTTTAATAGTTTTAATTGTTTCCTGTTTAATTTCATTCAATGACATTGGTAGTTTTAAAAGAATATGCCTTGCAGACTGGTCAAGCCGATCAATATGTTCATCGAATTTAAAAATCTTGCTATTATAGAAGCGAATTCCTTCAAAAACGCCATCACCGTAAAGGAGTCCGTGATCAAAGACTGATATTTTCGCATTTTCCGGAGAAAAAATTTCACCGTTAATATTTACCTTTGGTTTAATCATTTATATGCTATTTAATTAATTGGTTATTAATGTTCCGTTTTTTATTTTTAATTTTGTTGTTCCAAGCTGGGAAAGTTCAGTATTATGCGTTACCATAATCAACGCGAAATTTAATTCTTTCTGCAGCTTTTGAAGTAAACCGATTACCGCGTTACTGCTATTTTCGTCAAGATTACCTGTCGGCTCATCCGCAAATAAAATATCCGGCTTATTAAGTAATGAACGGGCAATCGCAACCCTCTGCTGTTCCCCCCCGGAAAGCTGATTAGGAAAATGTTTCGCTCTTTCAGACAAGCCTACTGCATCAAGCAGATTCATAGCGGGTTTTTTTAAAGTGTGTATTTCCTTTCTTAAAATCAAACCGGGCATCATGACATTTTCAAGTGCGGTAAATTCCGGCATCAAATGATAAAATTGAAAAACGAAGCCGAATTTTTCATTTCTGATACTCGCGCGCCGGGAATCAGATAATTTATACAAATTATCACCATGATACAACACGGTTCCTTTTGTTGGTCTGTCTAAAGCGCCAAGAATATGTAGTAAAGTGCTTTTCCCCGCGCCTGACGCACCGACGATAGTTATAAAGTCGCCGGAATTTATTTCAATATCAATTTTTTTCAAAACAGTCAGGGGCATAGACCCTGTTTTATACTCTTTTGAAATATTATTTGATTTAATGATTATTTCTTTTTGATTTTTGTTCATTATATTTTTACCGTTCCGCTAAAAACCTCTTCTGCAGGACCTGTCATAAAGACCGGTGTTTCTTCGCCGTTCCATGAAATATTTAATTCGCCACCGTCAAGAATTACTGTTGTTTCGTTTTCGAGTTTTCCTGATAATATGCCGGCAACTACTGTGCCACAAGCGCCTGTTCCGCAGGCAAGAGTTATTCCTGCTCCGCGTTCCCAAACGCGCATTTTCACAGTTTTGGTATTTAAAATCTGTGCAAATTCAACATTTGTTTTATTTGGAAATATTGAATT
>QMOL01000170.1 GCA_003648225.1 Chlamydiota bacterium | reverse complement strand
TTGATATAAAATGGGGCGAGAGACTTGGATTTAAAGTCGCGTTCACAAGATTTTTTTGTTTGTCAACTTACCGATATAATGAGGCGTTACGCAAGAGATTAAAGGAGTTGATAGAGAAGGAAAAAGTTGTTTATTTTAAACATGATTTTAATTATTTTGTTTGCGGGCGAGTTGGACACGGGCATTTTATTTCTCCTGATCAAAGTTCAGAAGCGAATGTTAACGCCTTATTGTCGGTATTAAAATATGAGGCGGAATTAAATCCGGATTTGTTTCTTGCGGTAACCAGCGGATTATGGCCAAGTCCATGGTGGCTGCCTTACTGTGACACAATTTGGATGGGAGGTAGGGATCATGATGCAAACAAGAAAATTCCTGTGTTACGCGGCAGTGAATTTGAAATGAATTATCGTGATGGCGCGTTATATAAAATGCTTGTAAAAGAAGGGAAAGTATTCCCGCTTTCCGCTTTAATGACTCACGGAGTTGTTGACGCGCGGCACAGTGTTTACAATATGACAAAAGAAGATGATATTGGTTGGTGTAATTATTTGATGAATTATCTTGGTCGCGGAACTTTGATGCGTGAGTTTTATCTTTCGCCGGAACAGATCACATCAAAAAGATGGGAAATGATTGCGAGAGGATTGCGATGGGCAAAAAGTTTGGATGATTGCATGGCAAATTCGCACTTTATACTTGGCAATCCGATGAAAGGGGAATTATTCGGATATCAAGGGAGTTGCGGAGATAAGTCTTATGTAAGTTTGAGAAATCCAACATTTAGCGATACAAATATTTCACTAAGAGTTTTTGGAATGACAAACAAAACTTATGAAGTAGTCTATCCGTTTCATAAAATATTACAAGATAAAGAGTTTGATAATTTTATTGTTCCTGCAAACAGTGTTGTTCAAGTTATGAATTATTCTAAAAATATAGTGAAAATACCGGTAATAAAAGGTGTACGCTCGGAACTTTTAAAAAGTGAGATAGAAGAGACAGAATATAAAGTTTCAATTTCAAGTGGTACGAGAATTTTCACAGTTAATTCGCCTGTGAATATAAAATCTATTTCCGGAGATGGGATTTTAAGTGAGAAAATTAATGATAAAAAATGGAAAGTCACAATTTCGGATACCATATCAATTGAAAAGTCGGCTGCAAAAATCTTGTCTTCACAATTGACTGATGTGGGTGTTCTTATTTGCACAGCGGTAATTCCAAAAGGAAAAGATGCCAAAGTTATTATGATAATCGGAGGGGCGGAAAAAGCAGCTCCATTGACTTCGATCAATGGCAGCGAAACAGCTAATTCAACTTTTGTTGGCGATGGATGGAGACAAATAGAAATTAATTGTGTTACGGGAACGAATGAAATAAGGGTAGGTTTGCAGGGAATAGAAAAGCCGATTAATGATGTACCGGTTCAGGTTTTTTTCGATACCGTTTCCAAATTAAAAACTCATTTGATAAAAATAAAGCATGAGAATTTATTACCTGTAAGTATTTATGATAAACCATTTCCTGTAATGCAGAATTTAACCGAACACAGCAGGAAAATAGTTGATAAAAAAGTGACTTTGAGCAGCGCAAGTTCTTTGCTGAGAGGATACCGTGCTTTAAAACAAAAACAACTTAGGGAAATTACAAACGCATTTTTACGGTTTAAACGATTTGACGTTAATGGCGGAAAATACGCGGATAAAAAAATCTTTATAAATAGAAAATATATAGGAAAAATTCCTCCTAATCCGGCGCCGCTTTCAGAATGGAAAGAGTGTGAAATAATGATTCAGGAAGATGTGTTAAAGGGATTAAAACTTGCCAATAAAGTTTCGTTGAAGGATAAAACCGGAGACGCGTATAAGATTCGTGATTTGCAGATAGAGGTAGTATTAAGCAATGGTAAACAAGTCACAACCGCTGTAAATACGCTTGTTTATAGCACGAGTCTTGAATGGGAACTCGGTGAAGGAGAAGAATTGTCACGTGATGGAACAACGGTAACTATTTTATCATTTTAAAAAAATCAAATAAGCGATTGTGAATTGAAATTTGAAATTAACAACGGAGAAACAAATGCATTTACATTTAATTGACTGGGGAATGATTTTTGGATTTTTTGCTATAGCTTTAATTATCGGTGTTGTTGTATCAAAGCAAGCCGGGAAAAGTGAATCTGATTTTTTTCTTGGAGGAAGAAATATGCCGTGGTGGCTGCTCGGTTTTTCTATGGTTGCAACTACTTTTTCTACTGACACACCTAATTTTGTAACCAATCTTGTTCGTGTGCGCGGAGTTGCAGGTAATTGGGCGTGGTTTGCATTTTTAATTACCGGAATGTTAACGGTTTTTATTTATGCGAGATTATGGAGACGGTCAAACGCGGTAACAGATGTTGAATTTTATGAAATCCGTTACAGTGGAAAGACCGCAGCTTTTTTGCGAGGTTTCCGCGCGATTTATCTTGGTGTGTTTTTTAATGTGATGATTATGGCAATGGTATCCCTCGCGGCGATAAAGATTGGTGGAGTGATGTTGGGATTAAGCCCGATAAATTGTATTATTTGGGCATCGTTAATTACAGTTATCTTCAGTTCCATGGGGGGATTTAAAGGTGTTCTAATAACCGATTTTTTACTTTTTATTATTGCAATGGTTGGAGCGGTTGCTGCAGCATATTTTGCACTTAAACTTCCGCAGATTGGCGGACTTTCCGGTATGCTCGCGCATTTCAAGAATCCCGCTACGCCTGAACTTGCGGATAAATTATCTATATTGCCAAAATTTGATTTTTCTACACCGGAAAGTAGAAATACTCTTATGACCCTTATGATTATTCCTATCGCGGTACAGTGGTGGAGTGTGTGGTATCCCGGCGCGGAACCCGGTGGCGGGGGTTATTTAGTACAAAGAATGTTGGCAGCGAAGAATGAAAAGCACGCAACGGGCGCGACATTATTTTTTAATATTGCGCATTACGCTATAAGGCCGTGGCCATGGATTATTGTAGCCTTATGTTCAATAATAGTTTATCCTGATCTTGCATCAATAAAGGCTGCGTTTCCTAATGCTGATCCGTCTATTATCAGGGATGATATTGCATATCCCGCGATGTTGACTTTTTTGAAGCCGGGATGGATTGGTCTTGTTCTCACATCTTTAATAGCCGCTTATATGTCAACGATTTCAACGCATCTTAATTGGGGCTCATCTTATGTAGTTAATGACTGGTATTTACGTTTCGTAAAACCGGAAGCGAGTCAAAAAGAACTCGTTTGGGTTGGTAGAATATCTACTGTTGTGCTTATGGTGCTTGCAGCCGGATTGGCTTTGTTATTAACTGACGCGTTACAATCTTTTAATATTTTGTTACAAATTGGTGCCGGAACAGGTCTGCTTTTCATTCTTCGCTGGTTTTGGTGGAGAATTAACGCGATAAGTGAAATTACAGCGATGGTTGTGTCATTTTTAGTTGCTGTATATTTTCAATTTATTCATAGTCATATTTTACCAGGTCTTGTTTTAGAAGATTGGCAGAAATTAGTCGCCGGGGTGGTAATTACTACAATCTGCTGGATTGTCGCTACTTTAATAACCAGGCCTACCAGTGATGAAAAGCTCAGAGGTTTTTGCAAATTAATAAATCCCGGGGGACCCGGTTGGAAAAAAGTTTTCGCAAAAGCTGAAATTGAAGGCAAACCAATAAAACCAGATGCTCCGGCAGAAAATTTGCCGCTTGGGATTTTATGTATGTTTATCGGCTGCGCGGCTGTATATGCTGCTTTATTTGCGACCGGATATTGGTTATACGGAGAAATGATTCCCGCGGTAATATCGACTGTAATCACTATTATTTCAGCAATTTTGCTGATAGTGTTTTGGGGAAAAATTAATAAAGAAAAGGTTTAATAATGATTTGTAACGGATATTTTTGTAGATTGTTATGAATATCCGCTTTTTGAATTGTAACTGCCCACGATGCGGTTGGAGGATTTAGAATCTCACCGGGAACGGTTACAGAAGAAGAAAACGTAGAATCAATAATAAATCTAACCATAATCATAAAAATATATGAAATTTGTAAAACTTAATATTCCGGATGTAATTGTAATTGAACCTGATATTTTGGGTGATGCACGCGGTTTCTTTTTTGAAACTTACAAAAAAAATGAGTTTGCCGCAAACGGCATCAATGTACATTTCGTACAGGATAATATGAGCAGTTCAACAAAAAATGTTTTAAGAGGACTGCATTATCAACTCGATCCGATGGCACAGGGGAAACTTGTTCGCGTGGTTGTTGGTGAAGTGTTTGACGTCGCGGTTGATATTCGTAAAGGCTCACCTTGGTATGGCAAATGGGTAGGTCAGAAACTTTCTGCCAAAAATGGAAGATCGATGTACGTGCCGCCGGGATTTGCTCATGGATTTTGTGTGTTGAGCAATGATGCGGTATTTCATTACAAATGTACCAATTATTATTCGAGAGAAAATGAGCGTGGATTGTTATGGAATGATTCAGAAGTTGGAATTGAATGGCCTGTTTCGGGAAATGAAGTAGTACTATCTGAGAAAGACAAAAACGCGGTTGGGCTTTCTGATATTGAAACTAATTTCATTTATACTTAATCAGTACTTGGAACTGATTTATGAATTTTAATGATTCGTTAAATAAATTTCTACGGTATTTGAAACTGGAAAAGCAGTATAGTGTTCATACTTCCGCAAGTTACAAACGTGATATAAATCAGTTTAAGATTTTTTTGGAAGATGAATATGAATATTTGCTGAGTGACATCGGAAAAGTTAGTCCGGCAACTATTCGTGAATATTTATCGACAATGATTATTTCGGGAATATCAAGAAGAAGCGTTGCGCGAAAGTTATCCGCGTTACGCTCTTTTTTTAAGTATCATTTCCGGCAGGGTTATATTTCAAAAACACCTACGGATAATATTAATGCGCCAAAACTCAACAAACCTTTGCCTAAATTCCTAACAATTAAAGAGATTGATAAGCTTGTAAACGCGATTAATAAAGAAACATTAATTGGCAAGAGAATATATGCACTGATAGAGGTTTTATATAGCACAGGAATGAGAGTTTCTGAAGTAGTAAATCTCAAGCACGAAGAAATTCAGTGGCGGGAAGGCATTGTTCGTGTTATTGGTAAAGGAAAAAAAGAAAGATTGGTTATGCTTGGCAACGCTGCGCTTTCAATGTTAAAAAATTATATTGGGGATGCAGATTATGATAGAAAAAGTTCCGTTCAATATATTTTTAGAAATAAATTCGGAAGAAAGTTGAACGTTAAAACTGTTCAAACAGATATTAGCACACTTGCAAAACGTGCCGGAATAAACAGGGATGTGACACCGCATATTTTACGGCACAGTTTTGCGACTCACATGCTTGACGCAGGTGCTGATTTGAGAAGTGTGCAGGAACTTTTAGGACACGCGAGTTTATCAACCACGCAGATTTACACACATGTTACGCCCGAGCGATTAAAGGCCGCTTATGACAAGGCGCATCCGAGGAAGTAGGAGTGTGATATGGGGTCAGGAACGTCCTCCGTGTCCTCCCGATTTCGTTCAAAATTCAATATTTTGTCAACTTTCATTTAATCTCTCGATGATTTATTTTACCGCTTCTATTACTGTGTCGGCAACATACTGTTGCTGTTCATCTGTAAGTTCCGGATAGATAGGCAAAGCGAGGGTTTCGTTTGCGGCTTTTTCAGATTCGGGGAAGTCGCCGTTTTTGTATCCTAGATAATCAAAGCACTTCTGAATATGAAGCGGAACCGGATAATAAATTTCGCAGCCGATATTTGCATTTTTTATTTTTGCGATAATTTGATCACGGTTCGGGACGCGAATAACATATTGATTATAAATCGAATAATTTTCGGGTAAGATAACCGGAGTGACAATTTGCTGAACTGTACTGAAAGCGTTATCATAAAATGCGGCATTATTTCTTCTATTTTCATGCCAATTGTCCAAGTATTTCAATTTGATGTTCAAAACAGCGGCTTGAAGCGCATCTAATCTGAAGTTACCGCCAATCATCGGGTGATAATATTTTGGGAAGCTGCCGTGATTACGTAATTTTACAAGTTTATCATAGAGTTTTTCATTGTTTGTTGTAACGAGTCCTCCATCTCCAGCCCCGCCGAGGTTTTTTGATGGGAAGAAAGAAAAGCATCCGAAGTCACCGAAAGTTCCCGCGTTACGATTTTTATTTTTTGAGCCGATAGCCTGAGCCGCGTCTTCAACAATATAAAGATTATGTTTTTTAGCGGTATCAATGATCGGGTCGATATCAGCACACTGTCCGTAAAGGTGAACAGGAATAATAGCTTTAGTTTTATTAGTAATTGCCTTTTCGATTTTATTGGCGTCAATGTTGTAAGTTTTTGGATCAATGTCAACAAAAACAGGTTTTGCGCCAAGCCGGGCTATAGAGCCTGCAGTGGCAAAGAAAGT
>QMOL01000169.1 GCA_003648225.1 Chlamydiota bacterium | reverse complement strand
GCCCGGTGCGATAGCGAAGCTTGTTTCCGGGTGAACTGTTTTACCTTCGATAATTTTTGCCGCGAGAGTCAAATCACGAAAAGATGAATTTGTGCATGAGCCGATTATTACCTGATTAACTTTTGTGCCTTCAACTTCCGCAAAAGTTTTTACATTGTCAGGTGAAGGCGATTGAGTAACTAACGGGGCAATATCGGACAAATTAATTTCAATAATTTTATCGTATTCGGTGTCCGTATCAGCTGAAAGTTCACGATAGGCGTTTTCTCTTCCTTGTGCTTTAAGAAACTTTAAAGTATTTTCATCGGAAGGAAAAACACTTGTTGTAACTCCGAGTTCAGCACCCATATTTGTGATAGTTGCTCTTTGCGGTACCGACAGAGTTTTAACCCCTTCACCGAAATATTCAACAACACATCCCACATTCCCTTTTGTTGTAAGAATTGAAAGCAGTTTTAAAATAACATCTTTAGCGGCAACCCACGGCTGTAATTCTCCCGTCAGCTTCACTCCGATAACTTTAGGATAAGCCATCATAAAAGGTTTGCCCGCCATCGCAAGCGCAATGTTCAATCCGCCCGCGCCGATAGCGATCATGCCGATTCCCCCGCCGGTCGGTGTATGAGAATCCGAGCCAAGAAGAGTTTTTCCCGGTGTACCGAATCGTTCAAGATGAACCTGATGACAAATACCGTTTCCCGCGCGAGAAAAATAAACGCCGAAATTCGCCGCGGTAGTTTGAAGATAAGCATGGTCGTTCATATTATTAGGGCCCTGCTGTGTCATATTGTGATCAATATAAGAAACTGAAAGTTCGGTTTTTACGCGGTCAATCCTCATCGCTTCAAATTCAAGGTACGCCATCGTACCGGTAGCGTCCTGAGTTAAAGTCTGGTCAATTTTAATTCCCACGCGTTCACCCGCGACCGGATTTCCGGTTATCAGGTGTTCATTCAATATTTTTTGAGTTAAATTCATATTTATTTCCCCTTTTTTTAAGGGGGTTAGGGGGATTTTAATTATATTAATTAAAAATTCAGTTAATTTATTAATGTATTATACCATTTTCTTTATTTTTTTACATACACAAAAAAGACGCAGGAGACGCTATTAATACTTTCTGTAGTCGATCTCACCGAGGACGAATAAAAAACCGCGGCCAGCGGCTGCAGAAGAGGTCGGCACGGAAATAAATTTATATTGAAAGCAAAATTTTGCTTCTAATTGTATTATATTTAACTTTATGGTATATTTATATCATACTTGATAAAATATATTAAAAACTTTTTGCTAATCAATGTGAAAATATCAGTTCAGTTTTAAAACTTAATTGACAACTAATTATGACAGCTAAAAATCAAATCAGCAGACGGGGCTTCTTACGCGCGGCAGGTTTGCTCGCTGCAGGAACTGTTGCCGGAACAGGCATTGCGAAAAAATATTCAACAAAAAAATGAAAAAAGAAGCCGATAAAATTGGAATGAATGTTTCTTCTACAAATAAAACAAACAAGACAACAAGACTGTTTCGTTTTGTCCAGGTTTCCGATACTCAACCCAAAGAAGAGGATCACTGGCAACGGACATCTGACAGCATAGATCTCATCAACAATTTAAAACCATCCTTTGTTATAATGCCCGGAGATATAACCTGGAATGCTACTGTGTCTCAATGCGAACGGATGAAAAAACTTTTTTCCAAAATTAAAGTTCCGTTATATATGGTTCCGGGCAATCATGACACCACACTTACAGAAATTGATGATCCGTTTGCAGATTCCAAGTCACCTGAAGAGTTTCATAGAAGAAAAATGGAAATTTTCAATAAATATTTCGGACCCGGCCAATGGTCATTTGAATATGATGATTTCCAATTTGTTGGTTTTGACAGTACAAGAAGCTGGCCTAAGCTTCTGCCTGAAACTAAGCAGTGGTTAAAGAAAACTTTTAACAGCAGCAACAAACCTTATAAATTTGTTGTGGTTCATTTTATTAATGACCAGCCGTATAATTGGGATGACTCTTATTTTAAAAGTACTCAGACTTTTAATACTGATTTGGATAAAATAATGAGCAAAGTAGGAGCAATAGGTTATATGCACGGGCATAATCACTTCATTCAGGCTTACAGAGATGCGAATACCGGACGATTAATTTTTTCTTCTGCTTCAACTACTTTTAATGATAAATACGGCGTGATGTATTTTGACGTTTACAAAGATTCAATGATATGCTTCTGGCAGCCGGTAAAGGGTGAGACCATACCTTTAGGAATATTTGATCTCAAAAAAGCCAAGACTGATCATGGAAGAAAAATTTTCCTTTCTGCCCCGGTTGTTTCCAAAATAAAACCAACGGAAGTAATTATTGAATGGCAAACAGATTTTCCACTTAATTGTTCGTTGAAATTTCGTAAAAAAGACGAAAAATCGTGGATAAACCAATTCATAAAAACTTGTTCGGTATCTCAAAAAACAAAAATTAATAATCTTGTGCCAAATACTGAATATCAGTTTTATATCAATGCTGAACCGTGTGAATATGCTAAAATAAGATCTGAAATTATTGATTTTAAAACTCCGGCTAAATAAACCCTATTTGGAAAGGATTAAGTCCCGTTCCCGAAATACTACGTTAACGGGACAGGCAGGGACGTAATATTTGTAGAAATAAAAGCAGAAAAGTAATAATTTACATTTAATCTTTATGAAAAACAAATTAAAATTTTTAATAATAATCTGTATAGCTTTTATTTTTGTAAACGGGCTTTACGCTAAAAATATGAAACCGGTTGACTTAAGCGGTTATTACAACGGTGACGGCTTCTCTTTCTCAAACAATCAAAAAGACGGTAATTTCGATGGCTTAGGATACAGCTATCCCGCGGAAGAGTTTCCAAAATCAACAAATTCATTTGGTATTGAAAAAGTCGCGTTTGTTTTGCCTTCCGTCGCCGATGGAAAAAATAATTTTTATGTGCCTGACGGGAAAAGAATTGAAATAAACGCGAAAGCGGACAGACTTTTTATCCTTGCTTCAAGTATCGGCGGTAATTCTTTCATCGAAGCGGAAATAAAAACAACAAAACGCAAATATAAAATACGTTTTAATATAACCGATTGGGCTGAATCACCGGCATTTGGCGAAAAGCTTTTTGCCATGTTTTCCTGCAGACACAAACTCGAAGGAGGAGATTCACTTAAAGTCAAAATGTTTTTTTATACGGTTTTTTTAAAGCCGTTAATTAAAGACGAAAAGATCGAATGGATAAAATTCATAAAACAATCCAATTCAAGAATATTCGCATTAACAACAGCATTCACGGAGAAAAAGATTATGTTATCAAAAGGTAAAAACAAACCCAAAGATCCAAATTATTTCAGCTTCTATCCAAACCCTAAAGAAGAAAATTATTTCCTCTATTCAAAAGGCGGTTCCGATATTATAGGCACAGACACACGCTGCATTTATAAAAATTCTGAAGGTGTAATATATAAACTTGCCTTTCACAATAGCGGACAACTGATAATAAAAATTCAAGGTGAAGGCGGGTTAATTATGTCATCTTCAAATGACGGAAGTAATTACACCGACAGAGTTTTAAATTTTGCTGATGATTATGCACAGACAGAAGTAACGGTTGATAACAGCTGTAAACTATTTCTTAAGTTTTCGACGGAAGATGAAAATGATGTTTCAATACACAAAATATCTTTCCTGAAAATTCCGCCTGAAAACTCAAAATTCCAAATGGCGGGAAGAGAAGACTGGATAGGTTTCGTTTCCCATTATCCCGTATTAAAAAACGGCGCCGATTTAATGCCTTATACCGAAAACTCCGTGATAGGGTTCCGCCCCGCCGAATGGTCAAGAATTGAGCCTCAAAAAGGTGAGTTCCATTTTGATGATATTGATGATATGTTGAATTACGCTGAAAAATATAATTTATTTTGCGTTCCAATGATAGAAATTGATCCGTGTCATACTCCCAAATGGTTGTTAGAAGAAATAAAAGCTCGCGGCGAAATACAAAAAGATGCTTCTACATATCCATATAACGAACCGGCTCTGCATTCGGAATATTTCAAAGAAAGAATGAAAAATGTCAATAAAAAAATTGTCAAATATATGAAGAAAAAAGATGTTAATAACAGAATTTCCGGATATATCGCCGGCGCGGAATGGTGGTATGTCCTCGGTGGTCGATATCAGAAAGTTGACATTGACGCGTTTAAAAAATGGCTCAAAAATAAGTATAATAATGATATTGAAGCTCTATCAAAAGCTTGGGGGAGAAATTTGAAGAGTTTTGACGACGCTGAACCTATAAGGACGGCTTATACATTAGGATATAAAGATGGTGAGAATCGCGGCACAGCCAATTGCCCTGTAAGGGATTATGACACCGCGACACAGGTATTTATAGAAGGCAATAAAAAATATAAAATCAACACCGAAAAACCTCTTGTCTTTAAAGCTAAAATTAAAACCGAAAATGTTCAGAACGGAGGAATTACTCTTCTGCTGAAAGCTCATTCAAAACTTAGCGCGATGGCTTTTCTTTATTCTGATACTATTAACGGAACTCACGATTGGACTGATTTGGCTTTGGATGGTTATCCGATGCCTCCCGAACGCGATGAAGTAGAAGCTGAAATACATTTTAACGGCAGCGGAGAAGTATGGATTGACAGTCTTTATCTTGGTTCTGCAGACGGCAGCGAAAATCTGCTTGACAATCCTGATTTTGAGTTGGGAGAAAATACTCCTGAAGGATGGGTATTAAATAATTCCTCTTCGGAAGGAAAATATAAAATTAAACTGGTTAACGGGCAGGGAATTAACAATTCTAAATGCATAAAAATATCTAACTCCAAACTATCTGTTCCACGTAAAAAAAGTGATCCTCATATAAATAAACAATGGGCGGATTTCCAGGAATTCGGTAATGAATCTTCTAAAGAAATTTTTAATTATATCGGTTCATGCATAAAAGAAGTTGACAAAAAAAAACCGGTTATTTCTTACGGAACTGTCCTGTTCCCCTTCTTCTGGGGGTGGGATGAATTACAGTGCGGTATCAATCTATACAGCGTGGCGAAAATGAAAGATATGGATTATCTCGGCATGCAGCTCCCTTCTCATCGTGGTGATTATCATCCTATTACATGCCCGCTCGACATCGCGCGCAGATACGATAAACCTTTATATGTAATGGATTTGCTCGATTGGACTGCGGGACCCGAAATTGGTTTCGATAAAATGATGCGCGTAGCGCACGGCACTCTTCAACACGGCGCGAACGGATTTCTTACTTACTGTTGGTTCGCTCCCGGTGGTGATTACAAATTTTATACTAAATGGACATTTGAAGAGCTAAGAAAATTTAATGTTGAATCAAGAATAGCAAGAAAATTCACGCAAGGTAAAAAAATAAATCCCGACATGCTGCTCATTATGCCTTTGCACCAAACCACCTGGACTGATCCAAACGGCATAAAAAATGATCCTGAAGATTTTGTCGGGTGGTATAAAATGCTTGTCCAAAGTCAGCATTATTTCGATGTAGCTCTTTTTGAAGATTTAATGGAAAAAGATATTGACGCGAATTTCCTGAAAAAATATAAAGTTATCGTTATCCCCGATTGCGCGTACATTAACGAAAATATAGTCAAAAAACTTAACGCGTATATTAAAGCCGGAGGAAGTATCGTTTCTTCAGCCCGGTTCGCTCTTTACAATGAGTACGGAAACATAAACACCGTAGAAATTAAACAAAATAATGTCAAAGGTAAGTTTATTCACGTAAATGAAATGACTTATTATGATAAAAATAAAAAACGCGATATAACCGGCGGAATAGGAAAAGTGTATTTAGAAAAAGTGCGACGCTATAATTTAAGATGGACAACCCCGCCTTTATTTCACGTTATGGACTGGGATTACAAAAACAAGAACAGAACTAAACTTCGTGAAACGGCAAACGCTGCTCTTAAAAAAGCGGGTTACAAATCACAAATAATTTTTACCGAAGATAATCCCTATGTCGAAACTGTTCTTTTTGAAGGGAAAAATGAAGATTTAATTTATCTTGTCTTCAGCGGTGAAAAAGAAAAAAGTGAGCCGGTATCAATCTCTTTTTCAAGTGAAAAAAATATAAAATCAATGAATGCCGTTTATGATATGGCGCGGGAAGAAAAAATTGATTTCAGAAAAAAAGAAAATGATTATCTTTTCGAAATAGCCCCTTTTAAGTACGCTTGTATCTTAAAATTGAAACTGTAAATGATTCGATTCATTCCAATATTTACAAAAAAAGACGAGCCTGGAAGCTCGTCTTACTCTTTGGAGTGCATTAATAAAGACGCGATAGCGGCATTTAATGCGATAATTAATTTTTCCTCAACGGGAAAATTAATTAAAAACTCCCATCGGCAACGCGTACCGGGATAAATTTAACCCGACTCCCTCATCCCGAGTTTATCTCGGTGTGAGATTTTTTCTATCGCTCTGCGACAGCCGCAGTAAAAGCCCCGAGACAAAGGTTAACTTATATAATTGTCTCGGGGCTGTATTACTGCATTCCATATTTGCACTACATAAAAAAAGCGGCAG
>QMOL01000168.1 GCA_003648225.1 Chlamydiota bacterium | reverse complement strand
GCCGCGTATATAGTAAATGCGTGGAAAGAAAAAGATTTAGTATCACTATTTCGCGAATATGGGGACGAGCCGCTTGCATTGCAGACAGCTCGAGCGATATGCAAGCAAAGACCGTTCACCCGAACGGTTGAGCTTGCAAATATAGTGATTGAAGTATATCGCCGGCGTGGCTGGCGTAGATCAAGAATTCATCCTGCAACGCGTGTATTTCAAGCGTTGAGGATGATGGTCAATCGTGAGCCTGACGCGCTGAGGGCAGGATTGTCGGAAGCGTTTGATTTATTAATTGAGGGAGGGCGAATGGTTGTGATAAGTTTTCATTCCGGTGAAGACAGGATAGTGAAACGGTTTTTTGTGGAGCAAGGGAAGCGGTTAAATAGCGGTAAAATTTTAACTAAGAAGCCGATAAGTCCATCGGCGGAAGAGGTGCGTTATAATTCCCGGTCGCGCAGTGCTAAGATGCGTGTGTTTGAAAAAGGTGTGGAACAAGATGTCAAGAAAGTACAAAAGCAGGAAAAAAAATAATACATCATTGCTACCGATAAATTACAAAATTGTAATTATTTTTGGCGCGCTTGTTTTAGTCGGATTGGCTTATTATTTTATTTACACTCAAAGACAGATTGAAATTCGTGATATGGGTTATAAGATGAACACGTTGAGACAAGAAATTCAGAAAGCCAAAAATATGAATTCTAATCTACGTGCCCGATTGGCGGAAGTAAGTAAACTTGAAGCGATAAGCGCTAAATTAAAAGAGTATGGGATTAAATTAAAAGTACCACCAATAGAGAAAATTAATCGGTTAAAACTTAACGAAGGTGTAGATTGAATATTTAATATGGTTTCACTAAAAGAAAAGTTCAGAACACAATTACTTTTCATCATTCTGATGATAGGAATGATAGCCGCCCTTATTCGTCTCTTTGATTTACAATGTCTTCGCTTTGAAGTATATCAAAAAAGAGCTTTACAGCAGCAGCAAAGTGTGCAGCGTGTGAAAGCGCGTCGCGGAAGAATATTAGACCGGAACGGGAAAATTCTTGCGATATCCAGTTCGCGACCTGCTGTATGGGCGGATCCGGGGCTTGTAAAAAATGTAAATAAAACTGCGGTAAAATTATCAAGAGTTTTAAATGTTCAGGCATATAAAATCAAGAAGAAACTTTATAATCCGCAAAATCCCAGTAACAGGTTTGTCTGGATCAATAAAAAAATTAGTGATGCGCAGGCAATAGCTCTTCGCACAATGATAAAAAAGCGGGAAATTCCGGGTGTTTATTTAAAATATGTGCATAACAGAATTTATCCGCGCGATGAATTGCTCGGTAATGTATTGGGATTTTGTAATTCAGAAGGAAATGGCGCTGAAGGACTCGAATACGCAGCGGATAATAACTTGAGAGGCACCGATGGATATTTTGTTATGCGGCGTGACAACAGACGCAATCGGTTTTTTGTTCCTGAATGGGTAAGACGACAGTTGGAGCCGGTTGACGGAAATGATATATATCTTACTATTGATGAATATATACAACATATAACCGAGCTGGAACTTGATAAAGCTGTTGCAAAATACACTCCTAAACATGCAGTGGCAATTGTAATGGATTTGCGACCGGGCCGGACTGGAGAAATTCTTGCAATGGCGTTGTGGCCGAAATTTAACCCTTCTGACAGAAGCACGTATAAGCCGGGATTGCTTCAGAATTTTGCAACAACAACTGTGTTTGAGCCGGGGTCAACGTTGAAGATTGTTACCGGAGCAGTAGCTTTAAACGAAGGTATTGTAACACTTAACACAAAAGTTTTTTGTGAAAACGGGAAGTGGGCGGTGACTCGCGGTCACACACTTCATGATGATCATTCGCTTGGAAAAATAACATTTAAAGATGTGATAAAACATTCCAGCAACATTGGAATAGCCAAAACAGCGCAAAAACTTGATAAATATGTATTTTATAAATATTTACTGAAATTCGGGTTTGGTAAAAGAACAGGCATTAAATATGTTCCGGCTGAATCTCCCGGACTTCTCAGGCCGCCATCGAAATGGTCAAAACTTTCGATGATTTCTATACCAATGGGGCAGGAGATCGGAGTGACAGCGATTCAGTTACTTAGCGCGGTGCAAACGATTGCGAGCGGGGGAACGAGGTATCAGCCGACATTATTGAAGAAAATTGAAACAAGTAATGGGCAATTAATTCCGGAAGCAAAATCTTTTAATTATTTTGAGCCGCGTATAGTGCAGCATAGTGTTATATCTGAAAAGGCTTCAAAATTGATAACAAGAGCAATGGTAAGCGTTACGGAAAAAGACGGAACGGGGAAAAGGGCGGCGATTCCGGGGTACACAGTAGCCGGGAAAACAGGTACAGCGCAAAAATATGATGAGAAAATAAAAACATACTCACATAGAAAATTCGTGGCTTCATTCGTAGGGTTTGTACCGGCAAGCAATCCGGCGATAGCTGTGCTTGTAACTTTTGATGAACCGCGTAAGAGTCCTTATGGCGGAACGGTTTCCGCGCCTGTTTTTCAGAAAATTTGTAAGAAGACACTTGCTTATTTAAAAATTCCTATGGATGCTCCAGCGGGAATTAACGAAACAAAAAATAAATGAAATGAAACTTAACGAAGTAATAAAGAACATTCCCTGTGAATTGATTAGCGGTTCTTTGCAAGTTGATATTAAAGGAATATCAGAAGACAGCAGAAAAATTTGTCCCGGATGGTTGTTTATTGCCCGTAAAGGATTGAAAACAAACGGACATTTATTTATTGATGACGCCATCGGCAGAGGAGCCGTCGCGGTTATTTTAACCGATAAGGAGTTTGTGATTTCAGGTGATGCAGTAATTGTTGTAATGGATTTATCGCCCGGGAATATAGGTATGATAGCTGACAATTTCTATGGCGCGTTAAGATGCAAATTAATAGGAATTACGGGTACAAACGGTAAAACAACAACCTGTTATCTTGCAAGATATTTTCTTGAGAAAGCGGGAGTTCCAACCGGAATAATAGGCACGGTAGCGTATGAATTTGAAGGAAGAAGTATTCCCGCAAGAAGAACGACACCTGATATTTTTGAACTAAATGGTTTAATAAGAAACATGTGTGATTCGGGGGCGGAAATTGTTATGATGGAAGTTTCAAGTCATGCATTAGATCAAAACAGGATGGGTAATTTAAAGTATGACGTGGCAATATTTACGAATTTATCACGTGACCACCTTGACTATCACAAAACGATGGAAGAGTATTTTTCCGCTAAAAGGAAATTATTTAATAAACTTAAGACTGAAGTTTCGAGTGCAAAAAGTCGGGCGATAATTTCTCTTGATGATCAGTGGGGGAAAAAATTATTCGGTGAAATTCACGAAAAGAATCTTCGATTGATTACATACAGCAGCGATTATAAATCTAAAGCTATGGTTAAAGCGGAAAATATTATCGCTTCAACTTCAGGAACATCATTCGACCTTATTGTAGATGACAATAAAATCGCGTGTGTTGAAATACCGCTTATCGGACATCACAATGTTTCAAATTGTCTTGCTGCAATGGTGATTGCGCATCAATTTGGAGCTGATATTGATCTGATGGTCAAGCAGGCTGTTAATTTGTCTCCGGTTCCGGGAAGGCTTGAATTTATCCAAAACAATCTTGGAATTCTTGTGGTAGTAGATTATGCACATACGGATGACGCGTTGAGTAAAACGCTTCATTGTTTAAAAGAATTAAAACCTAAAAAGTTGTTGCTTGTATTCGGCTGCGGCGGTGATAGAGATAAAGGCAAACGCGCCAAAATGGGAGAGGCTGCTGAGAATTATGCTGATTACATTGTAATTACAAATGATAATCCGAGAACTGAAAATCCGGATGAAATTATTGAAAATATTAAAAGCGGTATGACTGAAAATTCAGCTGTGATAGAAAAAGACAGAAAAAAAGCCGTTGAAATCGCAATTAAAAATGCCTCCGAAGGTGATGTGGTGCTGATTGCGGGAAAAGGGCATGAAACTTATCAGGAAATTAATTTGATTTATCATCATTTTGACGATCGCGAAGTCGCGAGACAAATTATCGCGGAATTAGAAAAATAAAATGTTTACTTTCGAAAAAATATTAAATATAACATCCGCAATAAGAAATAAAAAAACGGAAAACGTTACCGGTGTGTCGACTGACAGTCGCAGCATATCGAGAGGTGAATTGTTTATCGCGTTGCGGGGAGATAAATTTGATGGACACAAATATGCCGGTAAAGCTGTTGAGAATGGTGCTGCGGCAATTATTTGCGATCATAAGCTGAACATAAATATTCCGCAATTTATAGTTGATAACACCTTGGCGGCTTATCACAAACTTGCTCGTTATCATCGATTGGCATTGAATATTCCGGTAATTGGAATTACGGGAACAAATGGAAAAACAACAGTAAAAGAAATGATAAATTCAATTTTATCTTATGTTGACAACCCGTTATGCAGTGAGGCTAATTTTAATAATCACATCGGCGTACCGGAAACATTGCTTAAAATAAAAAAAGAACATACACAAGCAATAATTGAGATGGGTATGAATCATCCCGGTGAAATTAAAACCCTTTCGGAAATAGCTATACCTGATGTGGCTGTAATAACATCTATCGGCAGAGGTCATATCGAATTTCTTGGATCAGTTGAAGATGTAGTTAATGCGAAGCTTGAAATTCTAAGGGGATTAAATAAAAACGGTACGATTATTCTTCCGCGGAATTCTGACTTTTATGAAAAGATGAAAAGGGCAACCGGGAAAGCGGGAATTAAAAAAATAATAACATTTGGTGATACTAATGAAGCCGATGTTAGTTTTGTCCCTGAAAAGATGGATGAAACAGGAACAACGGGAACGCTGAAAACACCATCCGGAAACGCTAAAGCTAAAATTAATATCGCGGGACAGCATAATTGTAGAAATGCCGCTGCCGCTGTCGCCGCGGCGATGACAATAAAAAAAGAAATTACACCTGAAGTTATTGCTGAAGTGTTGGGGAAATTAGAACCCGTGAATATGAGATGCCAATTTATCTCAATTGACGGAGTTAAGATAATATCGGATTGCTATAATGCTAATCCTGATTCAACACGGGCGGCATTGGATTTAATATCAGATATGAAAACAACCGGAAGAAAAATCGCGCTTCTCGGTGATATGTATGAACTCGGCTTAGAATCCGAGAATTATCATAAGGAAATAGGTGCTTACGCGGCAGAAAAAGATATTGATTTGATTATTACAACGGGAACATTTTCTGAAGCCATAATTTCGGGAGCAAAGCAAAAGGGAATAAGCGAAGAAAAGTGTCGTAATTTTCCATCTATAGAAAAAACTTCGGAATTTTTGATCAAAAATATTATGAAAGGTGATCTTATTTTGGTGAAAGCATCACGCAAAGCGCGATATGAAGAAGTGATAAAAAAATTAACTTTATCGGCTGAGCGATAATATAAATAAAAATGATTAAGAAAATAACAAATAATGAACAGGACCGGGGAATAAGGTTGAAATGGGCTCTTTCAACAATCCTCCACACCAAACACAAACCGCAAGCTCGTTTGCCTTACCCCGGTATGGTTCTCTATTCCCCCATGGGGAACCATATCCCTGTTCTATTATTTTAGATGAAGAACAAAGAAACAAAGAAACAAAGAAACAAAAATGCTTTATTATCTTCTATATGAAAAACTGTTTCAATATTTCTCTCCATTCAGAATTATTGATAAACTTTCTGTGCGGTCAGGCGCTGCGGCGATCACTGCTTTTCTTATAAGTATTATTTTTGGACCTTACTTGATTCGAAAATTGTATATGCTTAAAATTGGTCAGGAAATAAGAAAAGATGAATGCCCGCCTTTGCATCTCCTTCACAAAAATAAGCAGGGAACACCAACTATCGGCGGGCTGCTGATCCTGGCTTCGGTAACAATATCAAGTTTGTTGTGGATGCGTCTTGATAACTTATACACTTGGTTAGTGTTATTTGTGTTCATAGCTCTTGGCGCGTTAGGATTTGTTGATGATTATCTTAAAGTCAAGCATAAACAATCATTAGGTTTAAGAGCCCGTTCAAAACTTATTGTGCAGGTATTTGTCGCTGTCGCTGTAGCGGCGGTATTAATTTATACGGAAAATAAATTTCCATTATATGTTCCGTTTTACAAATTTCCTGTTATTCAAGATATGGGAGTTTTTTTCGTGCTGCTTGCTGCTCTGGTAATTGTAGGAGCATCTAACGCCGTTAACCTTACTGACGGACTGGATGGACTTGCTATTGGAACAATCACATCAGTTGCGCTTTCATTTACTGCGCTCGCGTGGCTTGTCAGTAATGTAAAATGGTCCGGCTATTTAAATATATATTATGTTCCTCAGGCATCTGAATTAACAGTTTTTTGCGCGGCGCTTGTCGGCGCGGGTCTTGGCTTTTTGTGGTACAATGCTCACCCGGCTATGGTTTTTATGGGCGATACAGGAAGCCTTGCTTTAGGCGGCGCAGTGGGAATAGTTGCTCTTTTAATTCGAAAAGAAATATTGTTATTAATTATAGGCGGAATTTTTGTAATAGAAGCATT
>QMOL01000167.1 GCA_003648225.1 Chlamydiota bacterium | reverse complement strand
GACGTTCAATCCCTAACCGTAAAAACTTTTCAATAAGAAAAAATGATAAATTCTCTATCGGACCCGGCTATGCAACATCTTTGTTTTATACCAGAAAAGATGTTCAGCCCGGAATTTGGGAATGGAAAAACAAGGGGATACCTAAAGGAACTTATGACCTCACTTTATTCGGTTTAAACGATTCGATTAAAACAACAGAATTTCTTGAAGAAAATCATAACGCGGCTATAAACGTTTATCTTTATGATTTCGTAAATGAAAAATATGACCTGATAAAGAAAAATGTTGAATACAATAAAAATGATTCCGCTTTCGTAGGGGAAATTCTACCTAAACATATCTCGCCTTCAGGTGGTATCAGATTAAAATTAATTCCTCATAATTTACAGGACTTTGACGGTAGCGGATTCGCGTGGTTTGATTGCGCTTATATTTCGCCAATGCCGGCTACAGGTTTAATAAATATTAATACCGCATCCCGGCGCGTTCTTCAATCGTTAAACAAAATAACTCCTATCCTTGCCGACAATATTTTTGAAGGGAAAGATAATAACGGTGAAAACCGACTGAAACCTTATAAAACAATTGCTGACCTGATGAGTGTTCGCGGAATGACTGTTGAAATTTTTACCGGTCTTGCTAATCTTATATCTATTCGCAGTGACCAGTTTAATGTTTATGTTCTCGCGCAAAGGATTGAAGATGTTAACCATGATGGAATTTTCAACTCTAAAGAGGGAGATAAAATTATTGCCATAGCGCGGGAACGCGTTCTACTCGACCGCTCAAAACTTATTACGGAAGAAGACCCGAATAAGCAGACAATTCAAGTTGTTGAGAAGGAAAATTTATGAAGGGCTTACACGAAAAGAATTAATGATTTATTTGTCAATAAATGTCAAATGGGAACAACTGAAAAAATAAATTTATTTAAATATTTAATGATTCTGCTTATAAAGAAATTATAAATTACAAATATCTTCGAAAATGAAAGCAAAAAATATCATCTTGGGATTAGTGTTAATTTATCTGTTTTTAATAGTTCCCGGAATCTCTTATGCTGAAAACCAATTCGGTTTTAACACCAAAGCTCCCGTTTGGCATTATTTTGATAAAAACCTCCAAAGTGGTGCCGGAACAAAACCTTTTTTAGAATCTTCTCAAACACGTTATTATTATAATGCTACAGCTCTTCGTGTTAATGTAATAACAGATTCCGCGTACAATATTTCAAACGCGTGGGACAAAATACATCTACTTTCCGCGATACAGGGCATTGTAAACAGGGATGAGCCGATTTTTTTCGTCCGTTTTATGACAAACCCTGATGACTTTTGGTGGAATTGGCTGCGAAACACAAAAAAATGGCCGCTTGGTAATGTGGCGACACTTTCCTCAATTGACCATGTTATTTATACATTTACGAATAAATTAACAGGATTAGTTATTTATGATGGAAATGTTCCGGCAACAAGTGATTTGGCTTCAACAATTGCCGGCGTTGAAAATAAAATTCCTTTGCGATACGATCCCGCGGGAAATTCCCTTTATTCCCGAGTTGCCGGAATGAATCTATTCCCGGCAAGCAGCAATATATGGTTAATCAACCAAAACGGCACAAGTTTGTTTACCGGCAGCGGAACGATTCCCGGAACGAACATTGTTTCGACCGGCAGCGCGAAGAATGATGTATATAAATGGGGAGTGATAAATTATCTTGACAAAGGATTATGCAGTACAAATGTGATGGCAATTTACATTGACGGATATTATTTGAAACATGCGGGTGAAGCCGACAATTCCGGAAGCAGGCTTGGTGATTTTGCAGTTTCATGTTTAGAGAATCATGATTATTATATTTCAAAAAAAGCTTTCTTTTTTGACCTGTATGTTTGGCCGGGTGAGCATCCCAACGATGATCCTACGACGCAGGATTATGTTTCATTGACAAATATTCTTATGGTAATGAATAAATGGAACGGCAATCAATTGTTTTCTATAGGCGGTTTTACTCCCTGGCTCTGGAAATATACGTCCGAAAACGGATGCGCTCATGGGCCGGTTGATACAGAAATGCAAACAGTTAAAACTTTTTCCGATTATAACGCTATGATTGACGCAGATGCTGTTGCGCCGTGTGGAATGGCAAACGCGTCGTTTTATTGTCATTATCCTTTACAGCGAACTTATCAACAAAATGTAAAGCCCACTATTCAGGATTTGAAAAATCGCGGCTTCGTTGATTCCACCGGGAATGTCGTTCCAAAAGCATATATTATGACTTATAGCGGTGATTATGATTCCGCCGCGTGGCTTAATAATTATGCTCCCTCATTGTGGGCAGATTCAAATCACGGTAACGTTATAAATAATTGGGCTTTTGACCCTTATCTTTCAACACGAGCACCACATGTCTTTCAATATGTCAGAGAAAATCAAATGACAAATGACTGGTTTATCACGGGGGACAGTGGTGTTGCTTATGTCAATCCGCCTAAACTGCATTGGAACAGAACAAGCGGATTGCCCGGATCGATGAATCAATGGAAACAGTTGAACGCGCGATTTTACAATCAATTTGATATTGACATAACCGGCTTTGTAATCGAAGGAACAGGCGGCAGTTTACAATCAAGCGATTTTCAGGCGTACAGCGAATTTTCACCGGGAGGAATAATTACACAATTTAATCACGGCAGGGGAGTTTATAACGGTATGCCTTATTGCCAAATGGCTCCTTATATCGGACCGGGAACTTCCGCCGATGCTGCCGCGAACGCTGTTATCGCTCAGATAGGAACATTACCTGATTTTGTAGCTGTCAGAACAATATTATTAAGCCCGACTTGGGAAAAAGATTTCGAAACAAGAACAAAAGGAAAAAATGGTAACGCGGTTTTTGTTGACGCATATACCTTTATGATGCTGTTGAAAATTGAAAACGAATAAATGACGAACCAAATGGAGGGACGCTGTCCTCAGCGTCCAAATTAATGTAAAAAGGTCATTGGGGAACCGGCATGCGCCGGTCACGCGAACCCTCCAGAAATACAAAGCACAAAGCACAAAATGAAACTATTCGCTATATTAATCCTTTTTTCCGGAATCGCCTTCGCTGATTATTCAGCGCCGGATCCAAATGTGTGTAATCGGGGAGTTGATTCAGCGGCAAGAGCGGCGGAAATTTACGATGCTTCCACAAACGGCATTTATCGGTACGATATCAGCGCGTTTGGAAATGAAGGAGTTTATATTCTTCAAATTGACGGTGATTATAAAGTCGAATTCTCTAATGATAATAATGTATGGACAACAGAACTTACCGCGCCTGCATGGAATTACTGGACAAATAAAGGGCCTGCGAAAAGTATGTCGCCTTATTATATAAATTTAGCATCTTATCTTCCGGCAAATTATCTGTATGTTAGAATTAGTGATAATACACCGGCAAACGGAAACGGCGCCCGCGTGTTGAACGCGCAATTTCTTCAGCGGGGCTATCCTGAGTTTTATGCCGGGGGAGGCGAACCGAATATAGATCCCCTTGCCGGCGACCAGAGTTATTTATTTGAGAAGAATAACACATCCGACAGTATTCACAATGGACGAACGGCTAACAATTATAATTATTTTACATATAAATTTGATTTACCTGATGACGAGAATAAGTGTAAATTATTTGCCAATGTTTCCGGAGAATATAAGATCGAGATTTCAACAAATTACAACTTCTCGACGGTTTTATATTCAACTCAGAATCCGTCGGGCGACACAAGTCGCCGGACTCTCAGAATTGATTTAGAATCAATTCTTTCACAAACATCTGATAATCTTATTTATTTTAAAATGTCAGACAGCGATCCGGCAGACGCCGCCGGTGGAAAATTGAAAGAATTATGGATAACGCCACAGGTTTCTGCAGAAAAAATGACTTTTTATCCCTATGACGAAATTGAAACAGCTTTTCTTTGGGATAATAACGGATCAGGAATAGCATGGGGGAATACCCGCTATACCGATTTATCAAATTTCTTTATTTATAGATTTAATTTTGCTCAAACTAATTCTTCTATTCAAATAGAAACCGCGAATGAATATTTGTTGCAGGGATCTTCAAACGGCACCGATTGGGTTGACCTTTTTATTGCATCGTCAAACAGCACATCTGCGGAAACGCTGACTTTTAACCCGTTTACCGGAGAAGCAACAGGTCAGGGCGCTCAGTCGGGAATTCCAAACCTCGTTGCAGCTTCCTTTGGCCGTTGGGATAATGTATTCTTTCTACGCGCTGCTGATGCCGATCCAAGTGACGGTAATGGCGGACAAATGAGAAAGATTACTGTTACTCCTCCGGAACATGTTGTTTACACATTTGAATCCAAACTAAATTCAGGTAACCTTAGTTTTCAACCGCAACCCGATGACCTGGGTCAAATGCCCGGAACAACCAAGAGTATTATTCAAGGAGGAATGCATCCGGTAACTCCTGCACCTGCAGGATTTAATAAATTCTTTGATTCGGACGCGGTCGGTAGCTTTGGCGCTGACAATACATATCACGGATGCGGACTCTTGCAAGACGGAATAAGCGGTCCGTCAAGCGATACTATAATTCTTGTTCAATTTGATTCACCGAAAACTATTGCGGAACTCCATTTTTTTACTTATTGGGGTGATGACCGTCAGTTCGGTTATTTTGAACTCTGGGGCTCTACCACAGGCACCGCTGCTGATGATTACTCGAAATTAGGAACAGCTTTAAATGCTGATTATGGCGATACGAATGACCCGCCTAATACTATGATTTATCGCTTAGCAAGACTTTATGACCCGATAGACGGCGTTATTGCCGATAACATTACATCATTAAAAATTGTTCATAAAAATGTCGGTTATAATATTGAATCAGGTAAAGGTGTTATGCTGGAACCGGGAACCTCGCAAGGCGGTTATATAAGTATTTCGGGATCAGCGATAAATGAAATTGATATTATTGGAATTCCTGAACCAGTTACTATTTATTATTTATCATTTATTATTTATTACTTTATGATTTTTTTTCGGTTTAATCAATGATTAATATTTTTTATCAATTTTTTCATGGATAAATAATTCTGCAAAATAATTAAATGCAAAAATTAATAATTATTAAGCCAAAAGGGAATTCTCCTGAAATTTATGCAACAAATTGCTGTGCACTTGACATTTGATTAATTATATGATATAATATTGCAAAGCATGAAAACTTCAGTTGTAATTACATTATGTATTGTCATGCTGTAATATTAAAATAACGTTTAACCAAAGGAGAAAGTGATGAAAAAAATTAACCTTATTTGTGCACTTGGAATAGCTGCACTATTAGCCACAACCGTTAGCGCGGCGAATCTGGTGTTGAACCATTCATTTAATGAAGGGTTACCTTCGCCTAACGAATGGGCGCCTGCTGATTGGAATCAAGATGCTCCCGGCGGGACAATGGGCAGAATCTTTAATGACTCATCCGACGCGGGAACTAACTGCCAGTATTTAAGTCAACCTTCCGTAGTTGCTGGCAATCATTCTCAACTGAACCAAGCTATTGGCACACCAGTTGGATCACACACTAAAGTTTACTGGACTGCAGCATACAAAGTTTTAAGCAGCCCGGCTCCTTCCGGCACAGCACTTATTCAGATTCGCGCGTGGGACAGTGATAGTAATTTTTTAGGACAAGACCAATTTTATCCAGACGCCACAGGTTCGCTTGATGTTTGGATTAACGAACCCACACGTGAATGGACGTTGCCGGCGAATACCGATCATTTGGATATTTTGGCAGATATGGGAAGTTGGCCGTGGTCAGAAATGGCAGGAACATTATATGTTGATAATTTCAATGTAGATTTTATTCCTGAACCAACATTATTATTAGGCGGACTTATTCTCGGCCTAGCGTTTTTACGCAGAAAATAAAACAAAGTACAAAGAACTAAGAACTAAGTACTAAGTACAAAATACATCATAGCAATCTTTATTTTTCCTTCTTGGTTGGTTGGTTAGTTAAATAATTTGCTATGACAGCGGCAGTGGCTTTCGCCACTGCCGCTTTTTTTTGGAGTGCAGTAATACAGGAATTTTTTGCTGAAAAATTTCCTTTACTGCGGCTGTCGCAAAGCGACAGAAAAAATCTCACTTCGTCCCGATGCACTTCGTGATCGGGATTAAAAGGTCGAAGTGAGGTACTCAGTCGATAAAAAAATTCTCCCAAATATAATCTATTCATTCTCGTATGTCGGAATAATTTTGGGATTGGAAATATAGAAAGTGTTTATTTTCATCAGATTGTATAAAAAAATTTCAAATCATTATAGATTTTAATTATTTATTATGATATTATATTTAAAATTAAATCATAGCAATCTTTATTTTTTCTTCTTGGTTGGTTGGTTAGATAAACTGCTGTGATATGGCAGTGGCATTCGCCACTGCCGCTTTTTTTATGGAGTGCAGTAATACAGCTCCGAGACAATTATAAGTTAAGCTTTGTCTCGAGACCTTTACTGCGACTGTCGCAGAGCGATAGAAAAAATCTCACACCGAGATAAACTCGGGATGAGGGAGTCGGGTTAAATTTATCCCGGTACGCGTTGCCGATGG
>QMOL01000166.1 GCA_003648225.1 Chlamydiota bacterium | reverse complement strand
GACAATGAAAGAACCTGAAATTGCCGGAATTAAAAAACAGGAATTTATTAATATTTCCGATATTCCCAATTCAATTAAAAACGGCGTGATTGATGAGTTCGCGAGAATGACTAACCGTTCTCCGGAAACCATTAAACCGGAAATGCTGCTTGGAAAAGATTTGGGACTCGATTCTCTCGAAATGGCGGATGTAATTGACTGGCTGGATTTGAAATTTGATGTTCAAGACGTTTCTCTCGTCGATTTAACAACCGTTGGCGCGGTAATTACAATTGCCGCCGGCAAAAACACAAAATCAGAAGATGAAACCGATGAACAAATATCGCAATGGGGCACTGTAAGAAACCGTCCACCGGTTCTCCCTCCCGAAGGAAAAACAATCCAGGAATGTTTTTTAAATATCTGTGACAGAATGAAAAACTGTCAGGCAATTGCTGATAATTTATCCGGTGTTTTATCTTATAAAAAAACAAAAATTGCCGCACTTGTTCTCGCTTCAGTTATAAAAAAACTTCCGGGCGATAAAATCGGGATTATGCTCCCGGCTTCTGCCGGAGCAAACATCATCTTTTTCGCGGCTTTGCTTGCCGGGAAAGTCCCTGTTATGATTAACTGGACACTCGGCGAAAGGAATTTACGGCATGTGATTGAAATTTCAGAAATTAAAGCGATTTTAACTTCAATGAAATTTGTTGATAATCTCGACAATGTCGCTTTTGATGAAATCGAGCATTTGTTAGTTTTTCTTGAAAATCTGAAACGTAAAAAAATAAACCTGAAAACTAAACTCGCCGCTTTACTCAATTCCTCGAAATCTGCCGCATCTCTGATTAAGAAACTTCAACTGCAAAATGTCTCAGAAGAAAATACCGCCATCCTTTTATTTACAAGCGGGTCGGAAGCGATGCCGAAAGGGGTCCCACTTTCCCACAAAAACCTTCTTACAAACATAAATGACTGTTCGACAATTTTAAATTTTACAGATGAGGATGTTATTTACGGTTTCCTTCCTCCTTTCCATTCTTTTGGTTTAACAATAACAGCTTTACTGCCGTTTCTTATCGGATTGCGCTCAGCTTATTATCCTAATCCGACTGAATCGCGCAAACTAGCTCGGGGAATAAAAAACTGGAAAGCCACAATTATTCCCGGAACACCGACTTTTGTTAACGGAATTATTAAAGCGGCAAAGGAAAAACAATTAAATTCAGTTAGAATTTTCGTTGTTGGAGCAGAAAAAGCGCCTGAAGAATTATTCCGCGCGGTGGAAAATTTAAAAACCGGCGCTAATTTATTGGAGGGATACGGAATTACTGAATGTTCTCCCGTCGTTTCTATTACTCGGCCAAACGAAAAGCCGGAAGGCGTTGGCCGACCGCTTGACAGCGTGAAAGTTTGTGTTATTGATGTTGATTCACAAGAAGTTTTACCGCAGGGTGAACGTGGATTATTTATTGTTTGCGGTGATAGTATTTTCAAAGGATATTACGGAAAAAATCCGCCAAATCCTTTTATTGAATTAGACGGAAAATTGTGGTACAATACAGGTGACCTCGGCTTTCTAACCGAAAACGGTTCCTTAATTATTTCCGGCAGATTAAAACGTTTCATAAAAATCGGCGGCGAAATGATTAGTCTGCCCGCAATAGAAACCGCGTTGCGAAAAAAATGGCAGTCAGGTGATGAAGAAATGGAGAAAATCGCTGTCAGCGCAAAAGAAGAAGAAGGCAAACGTCCTGAAATTTATCTCTTCACAACAGAGAAAATTTCAGTTGATGAAGCTAACAATATTTTACGCGAAACCGGTTTCGGCAATTTATCACGCATAAATTATGTGAAGAAAATCGACGCGATACCAATCCTCGGCACAGGCAAAACTGATTATCAATCACTGAAATCCGAAACAGCCTCTTGACAAATATGCTTATTTATGGTACTTTATAAGTAAATGAGGTCTTAATGTCCCTAATTAATATCTTTTCTTGGAGGGAAAAATGAAAAAACTAATCTTTACTTTAATCGTAATTGCATCCTATCCTATCCTTTCCGCAACTTTTTATGTCGATATTAACGGAAGCCAGTCCTATTCAAACATCCAAGACGCAATTAATAATGCTCCTATAGGCGGTTGGACAGAAATTTATGTCTATCCCGGTGTTTATCACGAAAACTTGCTCGTCAATACTAATCAGCACCTCCTGCTCTCATCTACAAATGAATTATCAGAAGTTGTGCGGAATGCAACAATTATCGATGGCGATGCCGCCGGTTCAGTTATAACCATTCTCGGAACAAAACTCGGTTGGCAAAGTGGAACGACATGCACAGTTGCCGGAGTTACAATCACAAATGGTGCGGCAGCAACCGGAGGTGGAATTTACGGTAGTCCGAAATGGAGCTCTCCTATTAATTATATAAATATCAGGCGATGTTTAATCGCTGGTTGCAATTCGACAAGTAATAATTATGATCAGGGTGGTGGAGCAATTGCTTATACGTTAGGTTCAGTTGTTTCAAACAAAATCGTAAATAATTACGCTGTATATGGCGGAGGTGGACTTTACAGATGTCTCGGCGGTGTTTCATATAATTTAATTGCTAATAATATTGCCGGGATGTCCGGGGGTGGAATGTATTATATTAACAATGACATCTTTCATAATGTTATTTCTAATAATACCGCTCAATCAAATAACGGTGGAGGAATGATTTATATAAACGGCACTTTCGCTTATAACCTCGTTACACGAAATTATTCCGGCCAAAGCGGCGGCGGAGGTTACGCTTTAAGATCTATAAAGATTTATAATAACGAATTTAGCTTTAATGTAGCTGGAAATTCCGGCGGTGGAATTTGTAATTCTTCAGCTTCTCAGGCAAATAATGACCTTATTAATAATCTGATATGCAATAATATTGCTTCAAATTCCGGCGGCGGAATTTGCTACTTCGATGATTCTTTCGCACTGAATAATACTATTGCCGGAAATTACGGACAAAACTACTGCGGAGGCGTTTACTTCTCTCCAAATACTTTTTGGATTAATAACATTATTATTGATAATGTTTCTGACAATGCCGGTTCTTCAAATATTGTCGTTGAGGGAAACGCGATGTTTTATAATTGCTGCCTCACAGATGTAAATAATATTGACGCAAGTAACATATCTTCCGATCCGCAATTTGTAACAAATAATAACTACCGCTTAAAACCTACTTCGCCATGTATCAATGCCGGCTTAAGTAATATGTTTTATTCTATGCTTCCCTGGCATGACCTTGACGGAAAATTAAGAAACCAAAACGGGGTCGACATCGGCTGCTATGAATCAGGCACTCTGTCAGATCACGATGGCGATCTGCTTGTTGATGCAGATGAACCTGCTTTACTCGCGAATTCAAACAAATGGGACACTAACGGGGATGGATTCTCTGATGGAATGAGTTGTTTTCATAATCAAATTGTTACTAATAACTTGACCAATGTAACTTTTTATGTTTCCGCCGGTGAATCTATTCAGGCGGCAATGGCATTTGCTGTTCCGGGTGATTCCATAAATATTTCTCCCGGCGAGTTTAAAGAACTGATCATTCCATATTTTGGGGTTCAAATTTCCGGTGCAACAAACTCCGCCGGGGAAAATCAAACTATTATTAACGGCGAGGGTAAAAGATCGGTCTTTTATAATTTCCATCACGGTATCGGGGTCAGCTGGGATATGAAAAACGTATTGGCTAATCTTATTATCACAAACGGTAATGAATACCTCGGAGGCGGCATTTTTTCACTTAAAAGCTTATCCGCTTACTCAATTAATAATTGCGATTTTGTTAATAATCATGCGGAAAAAGGCGGCGCAATCGCTTCTCCTAAAAAAAACCCCGAAACATCAGGCTCTTTAGAAAATTGTAACTTCATCGGTAATTCAGCTCAAAATGCCGGCGGGGCAATTTATAATATGATCTTTTCAGATAATATTCAACACTGCTTGTTCATTAATAATTCCGCTTCCAATGGTGCGGCAATATCAAGAAGCTCAAGCGTAATTGACAGATGCATTTTTTCAAACAATACGGCTACTATTTATGGCGGGGCGGTTTATGAAACAAAAAAGGATATCAGAAACTCACTTTTCGTAAATAATAGCGCGCAAAAAGGCGGCGCTCTTGCTGCGGCATATTACTACTCACTTGACATTCAAAACAATACTTTTTGTAAAAATCATGCTTCTGAATCCGGCGGGGCAATTTATGAAACCTCAAAAAAATACGATTTCTTCAACAATATCGTTTGGAATAATACGGCGTCAAATAATGCTCAGATTTACCTCGATGTTGCTTCTACTAACTATTTTAATAATGCAATTCAGGATTGGACATGGATGCAAAATAATAACTTAAGCAATTATCCTGACTTTACCGATTTTGCAAATGATAACTATCATCTCCAAACTAACAGCTACTGCATTGATTCCGGAACAAATACTCCGAGAGAAATTTATTCCTGGTTCGACCTCGATGATAGTTATAGAGTAGTCGGCTATTATGTTGACAGAGGTTGCTATGAATTTTATAACACAGAGGATGAAATCGATTATGATAACGGAACAAATCGATTAATTATTATTTTACAGCCCCCGGGCGGCGGAAAAATTATTAAAAAAGTCGTCATTTATAAATTAAGACCCTGCGAAAGTAATAAACGCGTGAGAATAAGTCAAGTATCTTATCCAATACCGAATTTTCGTATGGGAGATACCGTTAAAAATATTGTTACTGCGGATGATAATACGACATTTTGTTCAGGTGGCGACTGGCCGGAATCTTATTATATGGCTCCCGGAAGTAAAATGTGGACAACTGTTTATATGCCCGGCTTTTCATACCTTTCCGATGTATTTCCGCGTGATGGTTATCCGGGTTATTATGGCGGAATTTATAATACATCTAAATCTGGCTCAAGCGGATGGGGGGTTGCTTTAAATACACCCGATGGAATTCCCATTACTGCTACTTTACCGGTTCATTATTTGGTTATGGGCATCGCTATGCCTAATGATGCATCGCTCCTTAAAGGGGAAGGCTCTGACTCCAACGTTGCTTTTTGGGTTGCACAACCTGACCCTGCAGATCCTTTTAGCGGGAATATATCAACTATTCCTATAACCCAAACTTTACCATTTGATTATGCACCGGCTTATGTTGATGAAGATGGCACTAAAAATCATAGTACTTATGAAAATGTCAATGACGTTAATTACGATTCTGATAAAATCTGGGCTATAGATAATACCTCCGGTGATCTTGCTCTGCAAAATATTAAAAATGGCGCTATGATGACTATGACTACTCCTCTAACCGGCGGTGGGGATTATCTTATCGGCTCCTTCCCTGACGGTCTTGCCGTTGCTGAAAAAAATACTAAAACTCTTTATACTTATGTCTATGATCCCACCACTCCGGCAAGCGGAAACTGGTGTACTGATTATTTTGAATATGTTATCACTAAATTGGGATACTCAACTTCAAGACGAACAATCCCCGAACCATTTATTGCCCTTATGCTATATTTCTTCGGCACTCTCGCTCTTTATAAAATAATAAGAAAACAATAAAATGGGAAAATGGAAGTTTATCCTTGCAGTTACTCTGATAATTGCCCTCGCTATTTCTCTGAGGATTTACTCTTTTGTTTTTCCGCATGACCATGGCGACCAGATTATTTATGCGGCTTTGGCGCAAAACATTGCTGATTCAAAGCCGTATAATATCTGGTCAATTAAAATCGTAAAAACCAATTTCTTAAATCTGCATTTTCTGTCATACAAACCTTGCACAAATCTAAACCTTTCTATCGGAAATGCCTTCAAAAAAGGCGGAATAAATATTTACGAAAAAAAACTTTTCTACCGACCTCCCCTTTTCCCCTTCTTAATTCAATCAACTAAAAATGTCGATTGCAATCAACATATTTTCTCGTTTGAACTTCCGATAATGCGCCATTCCAAACGACCCGATATTTTTTTCAAGTTCTGGATAAAAAAACAGTCCCTTAAAAATTTATCCTTCATCACAAAAAAACAACTGCCAATTGCTCTTCCTCCTTTCATCGGCAGTATGCTTATCCTGGCAGGAATAATCTATCTTGCGAATTTTCTATTTGATAAATATATCGCCTTGTGGGCAGGATTTATTGCCGCATTTTCTCCCGTTGATATTTTCTGCGCTTCACGTGTACTGCCCGATTCATTATTAACCGCGTTTATTTTCTGGTTATTTATTTTCATTATTATCAGCTTTAAAAATAAAAATAAATTCTTTCTTATTCCGGCTTTTTTCTTTACCGCACTCGCTATTGCGGTTAAGGAAACTTCTGTTCCAATCATAACCGGAGTTTTATTGATTAGTTCATACAAAAATAAAAACAAACGTATTCTTCTCACTTTAGCCGCTTTCGCTTTTCTATGTATTGGTGTCTGGTGTTTAATTCTTAAAATCAATAATGGATACTGGCTGCCCGCAGCTTGGAAATTTAATCTTAATATCGCTAATCTAAATTGGTTCAAAAATAATAATATAAACGCTTCAACGGCTGTGTGGTACAAACTTACCACACAACGAAGTAAGTTTTTTCATTTTTACATGCCGTTTATTCTTTACCCTGTTTT
>QMOL01000165.1 GCA_003648225.1 Chlamydiota bacterium | reverse complement strand
TCGTTTGCGAGGTCGGCAAACAGGCTATCTAAGTTACCTGAATTCAAAAATCCCGGAATGGCGTCAATTTTGAAAGTATCTGAACCGAAGGATTCGATGTCAAAACCGGCTTTCGTTAATTCGGAAATTCTCTCATTAATAATCGCGGACTGCTCAGATGAAAGATGAATAATTTCCGGCATGAGCAATCCCTGACGCGGCGTTTCATCCGTTTCCATAGTTTTAACAACCGAATCAAAATTTATCCTTTCATGAGCGGCATGCTGGTCAATTAAAACAATGCCGTTTCTGGCGCCGGAGATTTGAGCGATGATATACGCATCTGAAATTTGCCCTGCTGCTTTGATCATATCGGCGCTGAAAGTTTGCGAAATTTCAGTTTTTGATTCTGATACCGTTGATTTGTTGATTTCGCTCGGGATTTTTTGTGTATCGGCACCTAATATTTCTTCTTTTGTTTTAACTCCATAAAGTTTTTTCCATTCCTCAACTGTAAGTTTTGTTGACCAGGGAGATTTTGGAGTTTTAGTATGTTTAATTTTTTCTTTATCTTCGGAAACACTTTCCAATTTATTTGACGACATTTCAGAAAATTCAACTTTAGGCGCCGCATTATCGCTTTGTAAAGATTCCATAATGGCAGAACTTATCGCGCTCTGAACAGCAAATTCTTTTCCAAATCTTACTTCGCGTTTTGCCGGATGAATATTTACATCAACGGAGCCGGGAGGAATTTGAAGAAAAAGAAAAACGTAAGGAAACCGGTCAACAGGAAGTAAAGTTCCATAAGCTCTTTTAACAACAGAAGAAAGCCATGAGCATTTAACCGGGCGACTGTTAACGAAAAAATGAAGTTCCTGTCCGGTAAGGACGGAACGTGACATTGATGAAATAAATCCGGTAACAATATAATTTTCCTGAGAATGATTAATAGGAATTAAATCGTCTGCCAGGTCATTGCCGCGCAACTGAACAATTCTTATTTTCAGTGCGATTAAAAAGTCTGTATCATCTTTTTGTGGCGGAAGATCAAAATGAATATTGCCATCAACAACATATTTAAAACCAACACGAGGCCACGCAAGAGCGACCGCGTGAATAAATTTCCCGATATGGCTGAGTTCCGTAGCTGTTGTTTTTAAGAATTTTGCGCGGGCAGGGACACAGTAAAATAATTTTTTGACCGTAACAGTTGTTCCGGGAGCTCTACCGGCATCAGAAACGCGAATGTCCCCGCCACCATCGATATCAATTTTTGTGGCTTTTCCGGTTTCGCGATGACAAGTCAGCAGTTCAAATCGTGAGACAGCAGCGATACTTGGCAATGCTTCGCCGCGAAAACCGAGAGTCATAATCGCGTCGATATCACGTGCGGTTTTTATTTTGCTTGTCGCGTGACGTTTTACGGCAAGTTTTGCGTCATCGCTTGACATTCCTTCACCATCATCAGAAACTCGCATTAATTGTCTTCCACCGGCATCGACTTCGACAACAATTTTCCTTGCTCCCGCATCAATAGAATTTTCTACAAGTTCTTTAATAACAGCAACCGGACGTTCAACTACTTCACCCGCAGCGATTTTATTAGCCACATCAGCCGGAAGGATGGAAATTTTATTTAAGAGATTGTTCATAATTATTACAATTATATCAAAACAGAACAGAAATTACTATTAATAATTTTTGGATATGGTTGAATTTTGACCGCCAATTTGGTACACTTTTATTAATAGTAAATTTTTAATTAAAATATATGAGGATAAAATGACTGGAAATACTTTTGGAAAATTATTCAAAGTTACTTCTTGCGGCGAGTCTTACGGAAAAGCGCTATTAACAATTGTTGACGGCGTTCCACCCGGATTGGAATTAACTAACGAAATGATTCAGACAGAACTTGATAAAAGAAAGCCAGGGCAAAGCGCGCTCGATTCTCCAAGAAAAGAAACTGATATTGTTGATATCGTTTCAGGAATGCGTGACGGCTTTACTACCGGCGCTCCCGTTGGGATGACTGTTTATAATGTTGATCGACAGGACATTCACGTAAAGCAGTATCGAGATGTTAAAGAGCAAATTCGTCCGGGTCATGCCGAATACACATTTTTCGTGAAATACGGAAAATATGCCGACTGGTGCGGGGCTGGAAGAGCAAGCGGTCGCGAGTCGTTAGGCAGAGTTGCCGGCGGAGCTGTCGCAAAGCAGATTTTGCTTAAAGAAGGAATAGAAGTGCTCGGCTATGTATCTGAAAGTCACGGTATAAAAATGAAACCGATGACCTTTGAAGATATTAAAAAGAATTATCGCAAAAATCATTTGAATTGCCCGGATCTTGAAACGGCTGAAAAAATGATTGAAGATATTATTAAGGTTAAAAAAACAGGCGATACGGCAGGTGGAATTGTTGAAGTTATTGCTCGGGGAGTGCCTGCCGGGCTTGGTGAACCGGTTTTTGATAAACTCCGCGCGACAATCGCTCACGGAATTATGAGCATCGGCGCAATTACAGGTGTTGAATTCGGCGCGGGATTTAAAGCCGCTAACGTAACCGGTTATGAATGGAACGATGAGCCTTATCTCGAAAATGGTAAAGTTCGGTTTCGCACAAATAGAAGTGGTGGTTTTCTTGGTGGAATTACCAACGGAGAAAATCTTATCATCAGATGTGCTGTTAAACCTACGCCAACTCTTTCAATTCAGCAGAAAAGTATTGATATGGAAAAAATGGAAGAGAAAGATCTTGAGGCAATAACCCGCCGTGACGCAACACTTTGCCCGAGAATGTACCCTGTCTGTGAAGCAATGGTTCGTATGTGTATTGTTGACGCTTTAATGATCGCGCGCGGTTACGACAATGTAAATCGAATTGAAAATCCGTGGCGGCAGATTTGATTTTAAATAAATAAATCATGCTAATTAAAAATATTTTTTTTATTTTTCTCTCTCTCTTCCTTTTTTTGTTTTGCGGATGCCAATCTCTGCAAACAGCGATGGGCACTTCTGAATTAATTGATCTCGCAGGTGATTATTGGCAGGAATCCTCATGCGAATGGACACCGCTAACGCCGGTTCGCGATCGCGGCAAACCGAGAAGGAACAGGAATGTAATAGGCAGAAAATTAATAGTGAACAATATTCCTTATGAAAAAGGAATGGGTGTTGCCGGAAAATCATTTTTAATCTGCTCTCCTAATAGTTATGCCGCATATTTTGAACTGTTGGCGGGAATTGATGACACGACACCGGCAAAAAACGCGAAAGCTCGTTTAGAAGTTTACGGAGATGGCAGGCCTCTTTTCTCAACAGATTTATTTGGACAAAGAGACCCCGTTCATTGCAAAGTAAGACTTACCGGAATTGATGAGCTGGTAATGATAATTGACGCTCCTTCAAATGTTTATGTTGATATACTGCTTCCTAATTTAATGGGAGCGCCGGGATTAGAATATGAGCTTACACAAGAGAAAAATTCCTACGAAGATTATATTTATGCTCAGCCTGTGCCGCTTAAAAGCGTTAAATATTTAGCAAATGATGCAATAGCTTTCCCGTATCAAAGTAAAAAGTACGGTCCTTGTATCGCTATGAGCAATGACAATGTTTGTATTATTGTTTCTCCGGGTCACGCGGGTAAAGTGATTCAAGTTGGAACAGATATCACTGAAAACTTTCTTGGTGGAGATTCCGGCATCATGCTTCATCCTCTCTCTCGACGAATTGCAGATATCACATTAGCATATCAGGGAACATGGAAATGGAAATTTGACAGCGATGGAAAATTAAAATTGCTTTCTCCGCCTGATTTAGCTCATGGAATAAGATGGATGAGAACTTTTTATATTGTCCCTGAAACCAGTTTGCTGAAAACATCTGTTCGTATAAAGAATGTAACTCGTGATGATGTTTCCTGGAGCGCGGGAACATATTTTGATTTCAACACAAATTTTGCTATTGCCATGAGAGCGGAAAGTGCCGATCCGGGTTATACTTTTCAAAAATCTCCGCCTGAAAACCTTGTTGTATCTGATAATATTCTCTTGTTAAGCGATTACAAAGCCGGCGCAATAGGAAATTATTCAAAAAATTATGATGTAATAACTTCCGCTGACAGCTGGTTTTGTGCTTTGTCGTTGAAAAATAAAAAAGCTTTTTTGGTAAACCCGATCACCCCGAGAATCGGTCTGTTCCCTTACGGCGGGGCTAAAGTCTTTGTGGTTCGAACTCCGGATAAATTTCGCGTGACAACTTTAAGTGAATTAACACCACTTGCACCAAAGGAAAGTTTTTCTCAGGAACAACAATGGATTATTGGCCGTGCAGTTAAAGATATGAAAACAACGATTTCCGATCTAAAATCAAAAATTAAAAATGATATAAGTTCAGATGAAGGATATGGTGTTTCGACAGGCAGAACAATAAATAATTATTAATTGTATCATGCCGGGGTTGATAATTAATCGTCTCTTAAAAACTACTTAAAAGTAGAATTAATGGGATATTCAAGCTAAAAAAAGGTGTAAAAGCCAAATTTGGTCAATTACTGATTATTCTTTCCCCGCATTTTCCGCATTTTCCGTCTTTTTTCAATCCAATGATTCGTGTTGAATAACCGGTTCTTTCAATTACCAACTCTCCGCATTTAGCGCAATATGTATTTTGCTCTTCGCCTGTATTTCCAATATAAACGTAGTGTAATTTTTCTTTAAGAATATCACGTGCTTTGTATAATGTTTCCAAAGGTGTGGGCGGGATAGAAAGTTTGTACATTGGATAATAACGCGAGATGTGGACAGGTGTATGATTACCAATTTCATTTGCGATCCAATCACGTAATTTTATAAAATCTTCGGATGAATCGTTATAGGTGGGTATTACAAGGTTTGTAAGTTCTATGTGCGCGACTTTACTTACGGTTTTTATTGTTTGAAGTACAGGAGAAATTCTGGCCCCGCATAGTTTTTTATAAAAATCATCGGTAATAGCTTTTAAGTCAATATTAAACGCGTCTGCGAACTCAAGGATTTTTTCGAGAGGTTTTGGATTAATAAACCCGTTTGTAACAAAAATATTTTTTAAACCAAGATTCCGCACTGCAGGGCCTAATTCAAAAATCGTTTCCGCCCAGATAGTCGGTTCGTTATAAGTATAAGCCAATCCAACAAAAGAATTAAGGTTATTTTTCGTGGAATTTTGTTTAAGCGAGTTAATAATTTCATCTTTTGTAAAATTCGGTTTTCCGAGACGTGATTCAGGAAAATCTTTCGAAATGGTATAATTTTGACAAAAACGACACGAAAAATTACAACCGAATGTTCCGAGACTTAAAATTGAACTTCCGGGAAAAAAGTGGTAAAGCGGCTTTTTTTCTATCGGGTCAATTCCACTGCTGCCGGCAACGAAATAATTTAAAGTAAAAAGCTGTCCGTTAATATTTTCACGAACGCCGCAAATTCCTTTTTTACCGGAGTTGATAAGACAATTATGCGGACATAAATCACATTGAAGTGAAGAATCATCAATTTTGTGCCAAAAATTTGCTGTTTTCATAGGAAAGATAAAATTTAATGATCATGTCAATAAATTACATTAATAATTTTACACTTTTATAAGTTATTTGTCAATTGAAAAGTATAATAAATCAATGCTTTGACAAAAAAAGGCTTAAATGGTATAATCTCACACTGATTTTATAAGATATAAAATGAACTTTAACTTAAAAAATTAATATTAACTAATCAACAGAATAAAATGAAAAAATTATTAATTACTACAACTGTATTAATGACTATGTTATGTTCTAATGTTATGGCTGCCGGCGGAAAAGAAATTACCGCGCCGGGTTGGTTGTTTGCCGTGCTTGGCGCTTCGGTATTAGCTTTGATATTTGCTGTTGTTTTTTATAAAATGATGATGAAAGCCAGCGAGGGAACAGACAGGATGAAAGAAATAGCGCAATATGTCCGTAAAGGCGCAATGGCATATTTATTTCGTCAATATAAAGTTGTCAGTATAGTTTTTGCAATCCTTTTCGCTCTCTTTGCAGTTCTTGCATTTATGAAAGTACAAAATCCTTTTGTTCCGGTAGCTTTTCTTACAGGAGGTTTTTTCTCCGGCTTGTGCGGTTACCTTGGAATGAAAACCGCGACTAACGCGAGTGCGAGAACAGCACAAGGTGCTACAGAAAGCCTCAACAGAGGATTGCAGGTCGCCTTTCGTTCCGGTGCGGTTATGGGACTTGTCGTTGTGGGTTTCGGTTTGCTTGACGTAGCCGCATGGTGGTTAATTCTTGATAAACTTATTTTTACACCTGAACATATGCAGACCGGCTTGTCACTTTTCGGACTTCAATTAGTTCATCCCGGCACAACCGGATCAGAAAAACTTGTAGAAATAACAACAACAATGTTGACATTTGGAATGGGTGCTTCTACACAGGCACTATTCGCCCGCGTTGGTGGAGGAATTTATACTAAAGCAGCTGATGTAGGAGCTGATCTTGTTGGAAAAGTGGAAGCTGGAATTCCTGAAGACGACCCGAGAAACCCGGCAACAATTGCTGATAATGTTGGCGATAATGTTGGTGATGTTGCCGGAATGGGTGCAGATCTTTATGAATCATACTGCGGTTCAATTCTTGCCACGGCAGCGCTTGGAGCAGCATTATGTGCACATCTTGGCGGAGCGGATAAAGCGTTAAATTATGTTCTTGCTCCTATGACAGTAGCGGGAGTGGG
>QMOL01000164.1 GCA_003648225.1 Chlamydiota bacterium | reverse complement strand
GATGAACTCGGCTTAATTAATAATGCGGAAGAAACTGAGAGTATAGCTCAAACGATAGGAAACGCCAATGGTGTATATATAGTTCCGGCTTTCACCGGACTTGGCTCGCCTTATTGGGATATGTACGCGAGGGGCACAATTGTAGGATTAACCCGAGGAAGTAATCGTTCTCACATTGTCAGAGCAACACTTGAATCCATTGCTTATCAAACACGCGATTTATTAGAAGCTATGCAGGAAGATTCCGGAACGAAAATTTCGGCATTAAAAGTTGACGGAGGAGCTTCACAAAATAATTTTTTAATGCAATTTCAGGCGGATATTTTAAACGCGGAAATTCTTAAACCGGAAGTTACTGAAACAACAGCTCTCGGTGCAGCATATTTGGCAGGTTTGGCAGTAGGATTCTGGAAAGACAAATCGGAAATTGAAAACATACGTAAAGTAGATAAAAAATTTATTTCGGAAATTAATGATAAAGAAAGAGAAAACTTATATAATGGATGGAAAAACGCAATTTCCTGCACATTGCATTATGGTGCCAGATGTATGAATGGGTAACTGGTGTCAGGTGTTCAATTTAATTTTCTTTTTACTTGAAGATTGAGAATTTCTTCCACAAGCGCCTACGGCCTCGGGACAAGTTGTTGATTATAAACGTGAGTACAGCGTTACTTCGTTAGGATTATTTAAAATTTCCCTAACTTAGCGCTTATGGGACAACGCCCCTCCGGCCTAAATACCGGATACGGGCCACTGATTACCATTGCGCGCTTCGCGCAATTCGCGTTAACACGCGATTACCCTCCCATTGCGGCATTAAGAATTTTTTCCTGAGTCGCTTCTTCGCGGGTGAATTCCGCTGTTACTTGACCAAGATGCATTACAATTATCCTGTCGGACATGGCAAGAAGTTCAGGCATTTCAGATGTGATAAGCAAAATAGCCATACCTTCGTTTGTCCACTCGTTCATCAATTCATAGATTTCGTGTTTCGCGCCAACATCAACTCCTTTTGTCGGTTCATCCAGCAATAAGATTTTAGGATTAGTTTCCCACCATTTCCCGAGAGCCACTTTTTGTTGATTACCTCCGGAGAGGGTTTGAGTTTCCTGCAAAACGGAATGAGATTTAATTCTCAATCTTTCCGAGCATATTTTTGCCGCGTTTAATTCTTCGTTTCTTTTTATAAATCCATTTTTAGAAAATGATTTTAATGATGGAAGAGTGACGTTGTCGGCAATGCTCATATTCAAAACTAATCCTGTGAGTTTGCGGTCATTAGTAAGTAAAGTAAGTCCTCTATTAATTGACTGCGCCGGAGTGCCAATTTTGTATTCGATATCATCGATAATCATTTTCGCGGAAATATTTTTACCATAAGTCCCGAACAAGCCATTGAAAAGTTCAGAATTCCCGGATCCCTGCAGTCCGGCAATCCCAAGTATCTCTCCCTCGCGAACTTTAAATGAAATGTCTTTAACCACTTTAAACGGTCCGCCTGCCGGATCATCAATCGAGCAATTATCAACCTGGAATTTAGTTTTTCCGAGTTTAGGAATTCTTTCAGGAAATTGTTGAGTCATTTCGCGCCCGACCATCCAGTTCACTAATTTATTCCGCAAAAGGTTATCTTTAGAATCGGTACCGATATAGTTCCCGTCTCTCAAAACAGTTATCCGGTCGCCTATATTATAAATTTCTTTCATTTTATGAGTAATATAAACAATCCCGCATCCCTGTTTTTTTAAATTCTGTATTATCTCAAATAACTTTACTACATCCGGTTCATTAAGAGCACTTGTGGGTTCATCAAAAATAATTATTTTTGCGTCGATAGCGAGAGCTTTAGCAATTTCGATCATCTGCTTAACACTCATTGGGAATTCTTCCACATATTTGTTAACATCGATTTCCAAGCCAAGACGTGCGAGAAGTTTTTTAGCTTCACTTTCCTGAACCGACCTTTTCAACCAACCTGTTTTGCCGGAGATTTCGCGACCTAGGAAAAGATTATCAACGACTGAAAGCTCGTTTATTAAAGATAATTCCTGATGAATAACTGTAATTCCGGTTCGAGCGGCATCGTGAACGGAATTAAATTTGCACAATTTATTTTGAACGAATATTTCACCTTTATATTCATTATAAACCCCGCAGAGAATTTTTATAAGCGTGCTCTTTCCTGCACCGTTTTCGCCGGCAAGAATATGAACTTCTCCGGATTTCAATTCGAAATTAACATTTGACAAAACATTTACACTTGCAAATGATTTGCCGATATTCATCATTTTCAAAAGAATATTTTCAGTCATCCGTTTCCGCTTCGTTTTCATCATCGTCATCATCATCTTTTTCGGTTTTAACAACTTTACCTTCAGGCGTTATTTTAATTTCGTATTTTTGGTCACCTACGTATCCTTTGAGTTCATAAACACCATCTTCGAGTTCCGCTTCGGTAAGTTTTATTCCTTTAACGGTTTTTTTTGCAATTTTTTTTATTTTTTCAGGTACTTGCGAGAGAGGAATATCTTCATCTTCATGTTTTTCTTTTTTTATTTTTGATTTTGCTTCAGCTTTTTTTGCTGCTTTTTGTTTACAGCATTGTGGTGATTTTGCATTCGGACATTTTCTGCAATTTGCAACTGTATTCATTGATACAATAAATACTAATGCGCTTACGATCATCATACATAGGTTTTTTGTTTTCATTTCAGACTCCTGTTTAAGGGTTAGAATATTTTAAGGTACGCTCTTACATATTATACCACAAAACGGATGAAAGAACAAAATTTTTCTAATTAACGGCTTCTACCGTTATTTTTCCGTTGTCGCGCCAAATCAATTTCCTTATTTCAAAAAAAATGTAAAGCATTAGGCTCATGTGAAATTAAACTTATATACCAATCATCTCCATCATGAAGAATTTCACTTGCTGATATTCCTGCCATAACAACTAATTTATTTCCTGAGAAGTATAACCACTGCGTTCCCAATCAAAACGCGGTTTTGGAAGAATATCCGTCAATGTCTGTTCAGCCCGTTCGAGCAATCTGAGAATAATGCCTGTAGTTTTATTCCAATTTACGGCGGTAATTTTTTCAAATTTTGGAATTTTTTTTACTTTTTGCCGAAGAAGCTGAATTCGTTTCAATTGCTTTTCCATTTTAGATTGTTTTTCAATTTCGGATAGTGAACATATTTTAACCGGCTGCGATCAGCAACCGGTTATAATTAATATTATGAACAAAATTGACCAAATGGACTTTTTATTTATCATCCGATTTAAACGTGATTGATTACAGCCATTTCCCGCCTTTATCAACATTATCTTTTGTAAAGACATGAGATTTCAAAGTTATTTCTTTTTCCGGTTTTTTGCCCCCGAAAATATCTACAACTGTATCAACAGCTTCTTTCCCGCCGGTTGGATACTCAAAACTCGCTGCAAGAATTCCCTGTTTAACATACATTCTACCTTCCTGCGGCAGGCCGTCGATTCCAACAAATATCATTTCTTTTTCTCTACCTGCCGCTTTTGCAGCAAGATAAGCTCCATGCGCGCCGGGATCATTATGAGCATAAACTAAATCAATATTTTTGAATCTTGCGAGTGCGGATTCCATTTCTTTGCGCGCCTGCGGTTCAAGCCATTTCATATCCGCTTCGAAAATGATTTTCAAATTGCTTCCTTTAATTCCCGCGCGGAAGCCGCTGTGTCTGTCTTGTCCCGGAGTAGAAGTCATTAATCCTTTAAGTTCAACGATATTTCCATTTCCGCCGAGTTTTTTAACAATCCATTCGCCTGCGGCTTTGCCGATTTTTTTGTTATCAGCGCCGATAAAGCACGTGTATTTATCGCCATTAACACGACGGTCCAAAACAACAACCGGAATCCCCTTTTCAAAAGCTGTTTTAATTACCGGAGTAAGGGGAGCCGCTTCTTTAGGTGAAACGATTATCGCGTCAACACCTGCGCTGATAAACTCTTCAATTTGTGCGACTTGTTTTAATGAATCATTCTGTGCGTCTTTGTAAATTACTTTTAGCTCCGGATGTTTTGCGGCGGCAAGTTTGATGTCTTCATTCATCTGAACGCGCCACGGTTCTCCAAGATTGCACTGGCTCATACCTATAATTTTTTGTTTTACAGTTGGCTTAACTTTTTGAGCTGTAGTTATTTTAGATTCTTTTTTCCCGCATGCAAGAATAATTAGTGATGCCGCGATTAATAAAAATAATTTTGTTTTCATTTTTTCCTCTGGTTCGTTAATGGTTATTAGTTTGCCGGAACGAATAAAGTTATTGTTTATTCCGACCGAGTAAATTTTCTCTATTGAGCAAATTGAATTTCACACTTTATCAGCCTATTTCTTCACAAACTTCAATTCATTTCTCATTTCTTCCTTGTTTTTTGAAACAGTACTGCTGCGGCAATAATCACACCGGTTAACATCAATCTGTATGCTTCGCCAACAGCATTTATACTTAGAATTTTCTCGAGATAACCAATTGTCAGCGCGCCAATTATCGTAAGACCAATTCCTCCACGACCGCCGGCAAGGCTTGTTCCTCCAATAACAACAATTGCAATTGCCGTCAGTTCATAGGACATACCTGCTTCGGGGTCACCCTGCTGTTCCTGCGCCGCCTGGCAGATACCGGCGACGGCGGCAAACAAGCCACACAAGCCATAAGCGATTAATTTTGTCATCACGACCGGCACACCGGAAAGTCTGGCGGCTTCTTCATTCCCGCCTATCGCGAACATATATCTTCCCCAGCGAAGTTTTGAAAGAAGGATGTAAGCGACACCAGCACAAATTATAAAAATAATAGTTACAATAGCAATATTATTATGAAGAACTTTCGCGCTGATGAAATTGTAAATTTCAGGCACATTAACATATTTATAACTGCCATCATTTTGTAAGACAGCGGTGGAAACTTTTTGACCGCCGGATATCCATTTCGCGGCGCCACGGGCAAAAACCATCATCGCGAGCGTTGCGATAAAAGGCTGCATTTCCCATTTTGAAATTAATGTTCCGGAAATCAACCCGCAAGCTGTTCCGGCAAGCAGAACAATTGGGATTACAAGCCACGGACTCCAGCCATATTGAATAGAAAAGAGAGAAAACAAAACAGCGGTAAGACCGACAAGACTGCCAACCGAAAGATCGATTCCCGCTGTAATGATAACGAGAGTCATTCCGCAGCCTAGAATTGCGAAGACGGAAATATAACGGAGCATATCTCTGTGGGTTGTCCATTTAAAGAAAGCGCCGTCAGCATTAAAAGTAAATCCTATAATTAAAACAAATGCAAGGGCAATTAAAGCTCTTGCTTCAGGTTTTTTAAGAAATTTCATGCTTTAGTTATCGGTTTGATTAATGGTTATTAATAAACATTATACTCAAAACAAAGAAATAATGAAAGAGAAAGACTAGTTCAATTCCAATATTCGCGGGCACGGCAAATTTTTATGCAGCCCTTTTCGAATAGCCCTTAATTAATAATCCACCAACACTTTCGCCAATCCATCTATCTGATTTTTGGTATGGGCTGAAGATACCGTTATTCTTATCCTCGCTGTGCCATTCGGAACAGTAGGCGGACGTATAGCCGGAACAAGCAAGCCGTTATTAAAAAGATGCTTTGATAAAGTCAGTGCGGAATCGGATGTTCCCGTCATCACGGGACAAATCGGTCCTTCACCGATAAGCGGCAGATTTTTAATTTTTTCGCGCAGATAATTTACATTATCCCACAATTTTTCTACTCGGAAATTATTTGACGAAATTTCTTCTAAAACAGCAAACGCGGCTCCGACAGAAGCGGGATTTATCCCGGTTGTATAAATAAACGACCGGGCGCGATTAACCAGAAATTCAATTAACGATGTTTTTCCGGCAACAAATCCGCCCTGACAACCAATTGCTTTGCTCAGCGTGCCGACAACAACATCGACCTCATTTGCGAGATTATTTTCTGCAACGCATCCTCGACCGTTTCCGTAAACACCGAGTGCGTGAGCTTCATCAACGAGCAACATCGCGTCATTTTTTTTACAGCAGTCAACGAGTTTTTTCAGCGGCGCTTTATCGCCATCCATAGAAAAAACAGATTCTGTTAAAACAAGTTTTTTACCGGAAGATATTTTTGAAAGAATCGTGTCAAGTTTTTCTATATCATTGTGTGGAAAAACTTTCAGGCGCGCTCCTGAAAGACGTGCTCCGTCAACAAGTGACGCGTGAGCCAGCCGGTCGAGAATTACGGTATCATCATTTGAGACCAAAGCGGTAATTGCACCGAGGTTTGCCATAAAGCCCGTTGAAAAGACGAGTGATGATTCCGTTTGTTTAAATTCAGCGATTTTTTCTTCAAGGGTTCGAATTAGAGAAAGATCACCGGAAATCAGTCGCGATGCCGCCGCGCCGGTCCCCCATTTTTCAATTGCTGCATTAGCGGCGGATTTTGTTATTTTATCGTCCGCGAAACCGAGATAATCATTACTGCAAAAATCGACAAACTCCTTCCCGGAAATTTTCAGAATTTTTCCTGAACGGAAATCAATCTCCCGCCGCTTGCGGAGTAGATTATTTTTTTCGAGTTCGATAAGAATTTTTTCAAAATTGGTCATGAGAGATATGGGAAATATGGGAGGTATGTGACCTGTTGGTATTAATTATAATCCAAAATTTTGTTCTCAAGTATTCTTTCGTGAGGATCGAATTTTTCAAACTTGTCAAGTCCGAGGAAATCTACCGCTTCGGCAAT
>QMOL01000163.1 GCA_003648225.1 Chlamydiota bacterium | reverse complement strand
CGAAACATATTGTTTATTATCTCCCTGTCTTTTAACTTCAGGAGATGATGTCAACATTATTTTAATCCATCCTCCATCTTTAGTTCTAATTGGCTTACCGTCATTGCAAACCCATTGTCGTGTTAAATCTTTATCGCTGGTATATTCACCGTTAACATTTCCTGAAACACCAAGGTCATCAGGATAACCTTTTGTATAGCGATTTTTTCCCGGTCGCCCAATAATAACTTTAAAATACTTTCCTGCAACAGGACGTCGGGAACGAAGTAAATAAGTTCTGTTCGCTTTATCGACACAAGCAATGGGGTATCCCTGGCTCCACGCATTAATTGTCACACTTAAATCATAATCATTTGTCATACCGGCACGTTTCATACGACTCTCAAACGTCTCATCTGAATAAAATTCATTTTTACTAATTGTAATTTCTTCCTGATCACCGGATAAGATTCTGAAGCATCCAATTGAATGCTGCTTCTTAAGGTCTGCAGTATTATCAGACCATTTGTAGATCATAGCCAGAGAATTTTTGAAATAATTTTTGGGGAATTTTGGACGTTGACCGTCTTTGCTTTTAAGTTTCCCTAATACACTCAAAAGGTTTTGGTGCAATCTTTTTAACGAACTTGAATCGCCAATTACCGCTCCCGGTATATGCCATTTACACCATGATTTATTTCCCGGCAAATTTGCCGGAAGGGGCTGGCGAATCAGAGGGGTAAAGCGAGTATTTCTGCCATCTTTTCCAATTGTATTTGGAAAAGTTATGGTTATTTCACCTGATCTTTTAAGATGTCCAATTTTTTTCTTTTGATTTATTCTCCAAGCTCTGCGAGGATCAATTATATAAGAATTCTGTGGGTCATCAGGTACTGCATCATAAATCATATCAACAAAATAAAACATTCTTTTTCCATCAGCGCTTCCACAATTATCAATCCAATAATTTTTATCATTATTCAACCAGGGAGCAAATGCATAAGATGGATCAACAGAATACGTTTCATCATTAGCAAGGATTTCGTTAAAGCAAATTGCTTCTACGCCATAAACTGAGCCAAGGGTGGAGAGAACATTATTTTCATCACGATAATCTATCAGATTTGCCGCAAGCTGCATTTGTTTTGAGGAATTCGGTTCAAAAGGAGCATCGGCATTCGCCTTTATTAATAATTTTCTGCATTCACGCGTTGTAACGCAATTAATGTCGGATGGAAGCTTATTCGGCAATGTTGGAGAGCCGGGCATATCGCAGGAATATATTGTTGCTTTGTGCAGTATTTTACGTTCGTTTTGGGTTTGAGTATCCTGTAACAATTTATTTTTACTACTTGTCAATACACTCATAAATTCCGACATACTGGTAAATTTTCTATCATCACCGTTCAAATGCTCGGCATTATATTCTTTCGGATCGTTTACGCCTTCGTTTTCTTCATCAATTATTCCGTTTGCGTTATTATCAATCCCGTCTGCCATTAAAATCAAATTATTTTGATCATCATCTCCGCGTCCGCCGGGGAGTTTATTTTTACCGTATCGAAAATCGATAATTTTTTTTGCTGTTTTGGGCTGAACAGCAAGTGCAAAAGGTAAATTTATTTCACCTGTATCCCATCCTGTACCTTTAGAATTTTTTAAAAGAAACGCTTTTTGGACATTCACTTTGGCTGCTTCATCTTCGATTTTAATTCTATATCTACCTATTATTTTTCCTGTATCATCTTTAATAATCATCCACCGGCTTTTACCATTTCCGGAAGTTGACTGTGAAAAACTTTCCGCTAACTTAAAGGTTTTGTCCTTGCTGTTTTCGTTCAATTCCTCAACAGTAAGCAGCGCTTTTGCGTACTCAAGACCTGAATTAACAAGCATATCCAATTGCTGTGAATTTATACTCACTTTGCTTTGCTTGTTTTCAATATTCATCAAAGTTGTAAAAGATGCTGCCATTATCGCAAGCACAACAAGTATTGCCAGAACAGCAACAAGAGCGATACCATTTTGGATTTTGAATTTGCGTAACCGTTCCGCGAATGCCGGAGTAGAACTTATGATTTCAGATTTACTTTTTTGATTGTTCATTTTTATATTTTTAAACTTCAAGCTTTGTAAAGCCACTTTGTTGTAAATAACTTTGAGTTCCCAACGCAAAGTAAGAATTAAACATAATCCGGTCACATGTTTTGCTAACTATAATTAACAATGAATATAGTTTGTAAATTTTCTTTTTCTCCTGTTCGTGGATTAAAAAATTTCGCTTTATATTTGTCTCCGTTTGTGAGACCGGTAAGAGACGCGTAAAAATTAACAGACGTATCAGGGAAATAAATAACAAACAGTTTGTTTCCATCGGCTTTTACAGGTATTTCCTCCGATAGTAAATTATAAATAGTAAATTATAAATGATAAATATCCCTATGGGTTCCGGTATCCCACTACCTATCAGCTTTACTTCAGCACTGCCGCCGCTACCCGATAACGTAATAACATTAGTATAATTCATATCATTTATTGGTGTAAATTCCACATTAATAATATCCGAAGTTAAAGCTGTGGCGTAATAAGAATTTGTGAGAATGAATGCCGATGAAATGCCTGTAATAGTTCCTGAAACATTACCGCCTCCGGAATTTCTGACTTCAAGCGGCATGGTTTTAGAATTGCCTACAGGAACTTCACCAAAATAAACGTATTTATCAATATTTAATTTTGGGACTGCTTGTGCGGTTTCTTCGCTGCTAAAAGCTGCAATATGAAAAGATAAGTCCGTAGCAGGAAGGGCAACAAGAGTAAAAGTACCATTTGCCGACGCAACATAATTATATTGTAAAATCAAGCCGTTACCTATTCCGTAAGTATTCTGCGAAACATTAGTGATTATATTTCCCGCGCTGCCGGAAAAATAACTTTCTCTGCCGGAATCTTCAAAAGCATAAGTGTAAATTGTCATTCTGTTTGAAGAAAACGGCGCCAATCCGGAAAGTTTGATTGCTGTTGAATTTCCGCCTGCTTTGCTTGAACCCCACCAGCAAAAATCTTTAGCAAGAGTTTTACTGCTGCCGGAAATATTGACAGCAGAGCCTTCACCGCCATCGAAAAAGTTTACACTACCGGCGGAACTCATTATTTGCCACAAGCTGTTAGAAGCACAATAAGCGGAACTATTCGGTAGATTACTACTGCCAAGTGCTCCGGCACCGACAAAAGTCACACCATTAATCTCAACGTCATTTCCATTCAGGTTTACTGCGTGAGTATAAACTTTTGATGAGTCAACCAATGAATCCGAATCGCTTGTCCAATTGGTGACAGTAACAGCATTATAAATTTCCTTAACACTTATATTATCAACAATAGTGGAATTTGAGGAAACATTATTTTCGCTAAACATAGTGATATAATTGTTGCCATAACCTTCTCCGTCAATATATCCATAATTCGCATTTTGGATCATTGGAATTCCGTTAACAAAAACCGTGTAAACAGCTGTGCCATAATCAAAATCAATCACACTTGCAGAAACATTAACATCCATTTTTTTATCAGTTGGAATAACAGAACCTCCGTTTAAAAGAGTTTCGCCGGCGAAAGAATGGAAATTCCCGTTAGCAGGAAAAACAAGACCGGCACCTGATTCACTGTCAGGTGCCAAACTGTCTTGTGATATTTTCCCAAAACAAAATGAAAAACTGTCTGCCGTACCATCAAATTTGTGCGGTTCCACTTCAAACGCAATTTTAAAGTTAAGGGATTTGATAAAACTTTCGTTAATTGAACACCCACTATTTGAACCAAGTGTTAGTTGACCGGGATTAGAAGTCGAATTCCCGGATTCTGTTGTTCCCTGAGTCCGGTAAGTCAGCGGAGATGAATTACCTGTTTGTCTGCCCGGAACGGCATATTGATTATTAACATCTCCACTGCCCGGGCAGTTAAAGCTATCGGCAAAAACTTTATCTGAAGTGTTTGTGGTTTTTATGAGAATAAAAGAAGTTTGCGAGGACCAATGGCTCCAAGTCTTTCTGTTATTTTTATATCTGACACGCCAATAATTTGTACCCTCAACGCCTGCCGATGCCGGAGCGGTAAGATGATTTTCTGTAATACTTTCGCCTGATTTCCAGATCACATCAGAAAAATCCGACTGATCTGAAATTTGCCATTCGCTGGCAGTAAAAAGAAAGCCGCTTGGATCGTAAAAAGCGGTAGCTGTAAATACTAACGGAGAAGTTACAAGATTAAAATCTACAGGCTGAATATTTGTCGGCATCTCAGGGGGTAAACTCTTAGAAAATCCAAGCGCGGAATTGCTGAAATCGCTTGTCCCGGCAGAATTACTTGCTTTCACCCAGTAATAATAATATTGTCCAAGAGAAATTGCTGAATCAGTATAGCTATTTGAAATCGTGCTATCTAAAAGTGACGCGGAAAGAGAATCGTTAGTTACCGCGCGATAAACTGAATAAGAAGACACACCTTGCTGTTCATCCCACGTTAAGACAATTTTGTCATTATATGCAGCTTGAGAAGCGGAAAAATTTTCCGGTGACGGTGGTGGAGACAATTCATTACTGAAAGCGTAAAAACCCCAAGACTCTGTTATAGGAGTGGTTGAAATTGAAAATATACCATTATCATTGGCAATATAATTGCAAGTCAAAAGTTGACCGCTAAATTGACCGAATTCATCCTGGTCAATATCTGTAATTGCAGATCCGTCACTCGTTGCAATGTATGATCTGCGACCGCCTTCCGCGTCAAAAGCCATACTATACAGCGTTAAAATATATTGCTGCCCCGGTGTTAAACCGGTAAGAGTAAGCGCCCCTCCATTAATATATGAAGTGGAATACAATACGTTTGTTAGTATATCTCTACTTGCCGGAGTTACATTTGGATAAATACCGTAATTTTCGTGAATTGGTAAATTACCAAGAGGCTGTGCATTAGCGGTTCTTAATTCCCAATTCGAACCACTCATAGAATTTGTTCCTGCGCCGATAAAAGTCTGACCATTTATAATCACATCAGCTGTATCAGCTAAATTAACGGAATGTGTATAAAATTTAGAATTTGTAATACCGGAATCAGCATCGCCTGTGAATAATTTTGTTGCAATAGTATTACCGGGAAGCGTCATAACTTTTAAATTATCAATATTAGCATCTGTTTCGGCTACTATAAAATTCAAATAATTATTTGTAAAACCACCGGGATTAGTAATAGTATATATATTTGTACCGGCTGCAATTCGCATCGGGTATGCTTTATCATTAATGAACATTGCTATATGAGCATCTCCGGATCCTCTAAAATCCGGTTGAGATACGATAAGCTTTAATTTTAGCGTTCGATTTGAAGAAACTGTCAGTTCCGGATACTGCATGTCAAGAATTCGTTCACCGTTTAAACTTACCCACATATAGCCGTGATTCCATAATCTGATTTCAAGCCCGTTCGCTCCCTGGTGCGGGTATTGATACACGCCGTCTGTTCCGATTGCCATAGAGCCCCAATATGGACTATTTGGATTATTAAGCCTTGTAAGCTCATACTCAACTGAAAAATTCCCGGATTCAATGAAATTGTGGTTGAGATTGAGATATCTAACTTGACCGGGACCCGTTATCACATTGGCTTTTCCGGCATTTTGTCCGACATTGGTCACTGTAAACCCTACTTCCGGCTGATTGTAAGACAAAGGCACAGCTGTTCCGAATTGCCTACCGGCTGCATTATATTCGAAGTTGATATCACCACCGCCGGCTACCGTGAAAGTATCATCGAATAAAATTGCAGCATTAACTGTAGAAACAAGTAATGTAACAGTAAATAAAGTTAATGAAAGTTTTTTCATCCTGTTTTCCTATATTGTTTAATAATAAAGTTATTTAAAAACAAATTGTTTATTAAGTATAGCTTAATTATATTACACTTTCAAGGAATATTTTTCAATAATAAAACGCTTCAATTTTAATACATTTCGCTCACTTATTATTTAATGATTTAATAATTTAACGATTTGATGTTTGAAACTAAGCGTCATTTCAATCGTTTCCTAACAAAGTAACAGCTTTGCTGATCAATGTAAAACAATAAAAGCGTCTGAAGATTTCTCTACAGACGCTTTTTTAACTAACAAATTAGAAAAATTAGAATTTGCGTTTAAGTAATGCTGCTATACCAAGAAATAGAAATCCTATGAATATAGGTTCAGGAATAACTTCTTCATTGCTAAATGCGTAAAAATGCCATGCGTTAGCTCCAACAGGAGTTGTGGAAACTGTAAAAATACCATCAACATTCGCTGTGTATTGATACGTTAAAAGCTGACCGTTACCTATATTAAATTCGTCCTGGTCAACATTAGCAATAACGGCTCCGTCACTTGTCGCAATGTATGATTCACGTCCACCTATACCTTCAAATCCCATGCTATATAGTGTTAATATATATTATTGAGCGGGAGTAAGACCGGTAAGCGTAAGCGAAGGCGCTCCGGCTGAAGGATAGAAAAAGTTTGGTAACAGATCTCCACTTGTAGGAGTTACACTTGTAGCACGACCCGTAAATTGGTCAAGTATAGATGAATTAGGAGTTCTTAATTCCCATTTTGCACCGCTCATAGTTGTTGCACCACCTGCTGTAAAGGTCTGACCATTTACAACAACTGCAGCTGTATCAGCGAGATTCACAGCATGAGTGTAAACCTTAGAATTATTGATACCGGAATCCGCATCACCTGTCCAGGCAGCTGTTGTAACAGTATTACCGGAAGCGGTT